>CAYYUU010000409.1:0-6737 GCA_964474955.1 uncultured Alcaligenaceae bacterium
CCAACCGTTCTGGGGCTGAATCGGCTGGGCCTATGGCGTTGGTTCGTGGATCAACAGCAACCTGTTCATGCTGGCCCACGAGTGTTATCACTGACTCGTATTTCAAAGCACGGGCTGGAATCGGTGGATGTTCACGCTCACGTCGTTGCCGATGTTCATGCCGGGACACCATACTTGGTGGCTCGAACATCACGTTCACCATAGCGATTTGGGAGCGAAGAAAGATTTCATCAAACGTCGTCGCACGTTCTTTCTGTTGACGAAATATAGATCGCCGCTGTTCTTCCCGTTTGCACCATTGATGTTGATCACTCAGATTCTCCGAGCCGTCCTTGGCTTGTGTTGCTATGTCTTGGGGTTGTTCGTTGGACAATGGAAACCGAGTCAAACGACGCTCTCGGTGTTGGCCGACGAGCACCTGGTGTCGGGCTACAACAAGAGCGGAACGGCCCTTTGGGCCGTCGTCTATCCGTTCGTGAATTTGGCGTTCCTGGGGACGATGTTCTGGTTCGGTGGTTGGAAATCCGTGATCTATCTCCTGGCAAGCCAGGCATTCATGAGTGGTTTTCTGCATCCGCTAATGATGGGCATGGTGCTGAGTAATTCCCACTTCCACGGACATAATCGATATCAACCGAGTTCGTCTTATTATGGGTGGCTGAACAAACTCACTTTTAACTTTGGCTATCACACCGAACATCACGACTTGCAAAGTATCCCGTGGAGTCGATTGCCAAAACTTCGCAAGATTGCTCCGGAGTTTTACGATTGTCTGGCGGAGACGAAGTCGTACGTCGGTTTGGCGCTTCAGTTCGTCTTCGGGAGCCGAGAAGTGTTTGAAGAACAATTCGATAACGAAGAGTATCGAAACGCGGCGATGACCTCGGAACAAGAGGTCGAAGCGTAGGTGGAGAAACCACCTGCCCCAAAAGGAAAATGCCCGAGAGGCGAAACGGATGTTGGACCCACGTGAGGCACGGAACGCAAAATCAATGATTGTCCGATTTGGATAGATCCTCTGGCCCAAGCCAAGGAACTTGAAATCAATGAGTGTCCGGATTTGACTTTGGAGTCTGGGAGAGCGACGACGCCCGAAAACCAAGACTAAAACGAAAACTACTAAAGCGTCGTCGAGCTGCCGCACTCCAAAATATACCAACCCGAAGCGCAAGCGAGGAATCCGAAAATACCAAAGCGGCAGCTACGCTACCGCACTCCAAAATCGAAACAACGAACAAAAAACAAAACGAAAACTACCAAAGCGTCGTCAAGCCGACGCACTCCAAAACAAAAACCGGACAGCAATACATTTCGCGTTTGCTGCCTCACGCAGCAAGCCGCAAAGGTCTCTGCCCCCAGTTTCGCCGCTTGAGCGACCCGTCTCCATTCCAATCCATTCCAACCACCTTCCAATTCCTCCTCACGTCTGCCCAATCTCTCCAGTTGTTTGCTCATCTTGCCTTGTCGTCACAAATGTTGCCTCCGGCGTTTCCAGAAGGAGAGTCGGCCCGGTAAGGGAAAGAAAGCAGATCAAAGTGATCGGGGTGGTAAATCACTGACGATAAACAGGACTGGAAACGTTGAGAATATTCGAAGACGCAACAACAAGGACTGCTTCGATTGTAATTCGCAGCCACGTCCTTGGGGGAAGTTGGTCGATCGATTCGAGACATTCCAACAGACGAAGATTCGGCGAGGCACCCGTTGGGAGCATCATCGAATTGGGCGGGGGCCACCCCGGATGCCTACAGCCTTTCTGCTTTGCGTGGACTTGTTCTGCGTGATGTCAGGATTTCTGTCTGTTCCGAAGCAATTCCGTTTGCGGCGGATGAGATCAGTTGTTTGCACGAGGTGTAAACTAACTGTCCAAGAAACAAGGCAGAAACAACCAACGAACGTTTTCTCTCCTTGTCGGGAACTTGTTTTCGGCGCAGGGGACGGAAACAACTAACGAGGCAACAGAAGGCGTTGGGGCGATCGTTCACGGGGACGTCCGAACCCGCATATGAGACTTTATTCTTCTGAATTTACAACGAGCGGGATCGAAACAGCGACCCGGCCGACGAACCGGTTTCGCTGCTTTAGACGTCCCACCAGTCTGTTGTCAGGAGGCCTGTCTTTCTGCAGGTTGGAAGACCAACCACCAAAACGCGAGAAGACACGAGCCCGATGGCGTGGACCGGAAACACAGCACCCAGGACGACTCCGACCCAATCTGGAGTCGGGCTGGGCTAAAGGAAAATCTTGAGGAGGCTTAAAGATGAATTTGCGCTGGAGTGCGTCCTTGTTGGTCGCCATGGTCTGCCTCTTTGGGGCAGTCCAAACTGCTGCGGCCCAGCACTGTGGTGCTGCCGCTTATTCGTGTTGTCAAGAGCCGTGCTGTGATGCCCAGTGCTGCTATAGTTCGTGCCAACAGCAGTCTCAGTGCTGTTCTCGGTTGGTCTACGATACCGTTATGGAAAAGCGTTGGCACACCTGCTATAAGACTGTCCGCCAAACGGTCATGCGGCCGGTCACCAAGACCTGTTACCGGACCGAATGTAAGACTCGCTACAAAAACTGTTACACGACCTGCTACCGAAACGTCACGCAAGAATGTACTCGCCGCGTCCGTCGCACGTTCTACAAGTCATGCCCCTACACGGTGTGCAAGCCCGTCTACAAAACGTGCTACAAGACCTGCACCTACACCGTGTGCAAGCCTTGCTATGAGACTCGGTGGAAGACGTGTAAGTACACGATCTGCAAGCGCGTCCCCGTGACGTGCTACAAGAACTGCCACTACACGATTTGCAAGCCCGTGTATGAGCGACATTGCCACCAAGCATGTCACCAGGTCACTGGGCGTGTGTGTGTGACGCGCTACAAGAACTGCCACGAGACG
Source organism: uncultured Alcaligenaceae bacterium (assembly GCA_964474955.1). Taxonomy (GTDB): domain Bacteria; phylum Planctomycetota; class Planctomycetia; order Gemmatales; family Gemmataceae; genus CAYRFQ01. Next base: position 2,885 of record CAYYUU010000409.1, read on the forward strand.
GTATGCAAGCCCGTCTACAAGACGTGCTACAAGACAGTTCGTTGCACGGTTTGCCGACCCGTCACTTGCACGGTCATGAAGCAAGTTCGCAAGACGTGCTACAAAACCGTCACCACGACTTGCTATAAGAACTGCTACAAAACGATCTGCAAGCCAGTGACGACATACCGGACAGTCACCCGCCGTGTTGGCTATTGGGACTATGAGTCGTTCGGTGGTGGTGTCTTCCGAGGCGTCGTTGGCCGGACTGGTGGTGGATGCTGCCCCGACACGGATTGCTGTGATCCTTGTTCAGACCCCTGTGCCGACCCGTGTGCCCGAAGCCGTGGAGGTTTCTTGAGCGGTTTGTTCGGTCGTTTGTGTGGTCGGAGGTGTGGTCAAACCGGCACTTGGCCGAACCCTGCTGGCGACTGCTGCCAAGCCGATCCCTGCTGCGAACCGGATCCTTGCTGCTCGACGGGCCGAACGCGATGGTTCACCGGTGGATTGTTCCGACGCATGCGAGGTAGCGACGATTGCTGTGCTCCGGCTCCCAGTTGCTGCGAGCCTTGCCAGACCTGTGTCCGAAAGGTCTACCGAACCAAGTTGGTCTGCGAACGAGTTCCTTGTACGAAGTATGTGCAGTGCCGAGTCTGTGTTCGTCAGCCCTACCAGGTTTGCAAGCGTGTTCCGTACACCGTCTGCCGCACGGTTCCTTGCACGGTCACTCGCCACGTTCGTCAGACGGTTTGTAAACGTGTTCCGTACACCGTCCGCACCATGGTTCGTCATACGATTTGCAAGCGTGTTCCGTACACCGTGACCAAGTGCTGCCAAGGTGCTTATGTCGATGGTGCGGGGAAGGCCTACGCAACCCCCGGTCCTGGTCGTAAATTCCAGTGTGGTGCTCAGATTCGCCGCAACGTCGTGACGACCACTTGCCGCATGGTTCCGCAGACGATCTGCAAGAAGGTTCCTTACACGGTCTGCAAGATCGTTCGTCAGACCGTCTGCAAGAAGGTTCCCTACAAAGTTTGCCGCATGGTGAACGAGACCGTCTGCAAGAAGGTTCCTTACCGCGTATGCACGATGGTCAAGCACACTTGCATGCGACGAGTTCCATACACCAAGTGTGTTCTGGAGCGATACACGGTCTGCAAGCGTGTGCCATACAAGAAGTGCGTCAAGGTCCCCTACACCGTCAAAGTTCGCGTACCGTACACCGTCACGGTCAACGTTCCCACGACTGTCTGCCGACGGATTTGTGTGAAAGTTCCCACGACGGTTTGCGTCAAGCGTCCTCGCCGAGTCATGGTGAATGCGGGTTGTGCGGATAACTGCTGCCCGGACGCTTGCTGCTGCGTCGAGAACTCGGGCTGCCGGGAAGGATTCCTCAGTCGTCTGCGAGGCCTCTGGTCGCGTGGATGCTGTGAGCAGAACGCCTGCTGCGAAACGGATCCTTGCTGCGAAACTCGTCGCGGTGGCATCTTCCAGCGGCTGTTCCAGAATCGATTCGCCTGTGACCCCTGTTGCGACATGGGTTGCGGCACTGGGGCTCATGGGATGCCGGTAAGCACCGGTTGCCAAGGCTGCCATCAATAATGGCCCCCTCGTCCATCGGGGCTGGCTTTCGCGTCAGTCCCGATGTTTTTTTTCATTCCTGCAAAATACATGTCTGAGATTGTCCGTTTTGATTGTGCTCGTAGGTACACGCAGCCCGCGTGGACCAGAAAACTCGGCCAACACAAACTACACGCGAGCCGCGTGTATCTACGAGCACAAGAATTTCCCCCTTCTTCGTCTCAACTCAATCGACATACAAATCTCTTTCGTGCTCCAAAATATACTCGGCCACCTGGCGATGAAGGTAGCCTGCTTCGACCATCTCTTGGGCAACACGTCGCTTCTCTTGATCCTCCGTAGCATCGTGAAGTGTTTGGAGTCTCTCTCGCACGAGCGAAGAACTCACGGCATTGACCGCTTGCGTGATGAACAAAAACGCATCCGGATCGGGGACCAGGTTGGCTTCGAGGTCTGCGTGATACGCCTCCAGAACTCGCTGAGTTTCTCCCGCTCGCCCGACGCACACCGTGACGGTCCCATCAAACGGAGCAAATCGCCACTTGGCATTTTCGGGCCGTTTCATGGCTCGATCCGCACCAAGGGCGATGAAGACCTTGATGTCGTCATGGTCTCGATACCGCTGAGCACATTCGCGAGCTGAACCGTGTGTCCTCTCACAGGACACGAACCATTCGTGATCCGCAATCGCGAGATTACACATCGCCAACCGATGCTCGGCTTTGATCGCCTGGTCTTTGAGCTTCATCAGAGTGTACCCCTCTGGAGCCACAGCCAAGTAGCCAGCAACTACGGTGTAAGAGCGCTCGGCCTCGATGACTTTCTTGGCCAGGTTCATCATGGCGATGTGACCCGTGTGAACGGGGTTGAATGCACCACCGAGAGCAAGGATGGCTTCGGACGTTGGGAGGGTCTGTGAGGTCATGAAGGTTCTCGCGCTTGGTGCCAGTGGTCGCGCGTCGAATGTGGACTCGAACGTCGCCCTGTCTTTTCCTTACTTTCGACACCGAATGAATTTGTGCGGTTCGCGTCCGGGCGTTCGTCTGCCGTTACCTATTTCGGTTCGGCTTCGGCATCGTTTACAATAGTCCAAAAGAGCAGTTGAGAACGAACGGGGGAAGAACGATGCCGATCATTGTCCAATGTCCCGAATGCGGAAAGAAACTCAAAGTCCCGGACACCGTGGCCGGCAAGCGTGTGCGGTGCCCAAATTGTCCAGGCATCGTCGCCGTGCCGGAGGCACCAGCCACAGAGGTTAGCGCAAGGAGACCGATCTCCCGCTCCGACGATGAAGTGACCGCAGAACGCCCGAGGCGAAGATCCCGCGATGAGGCGCCGGACGAAGAACGTCCCAGAAAACGGCGGCCTCGGGACGATGACTACGATGATGATTACGACGAACCACCTCGCAAACGTCGGCCCCGAGACGAAGAAGAAGACGAGCCAAGAGGTCGGGGTCGGCGGGACCGAGACGAAGAGGAAGATCGGCCACGACGCCGGAAAGGTTCCCGAAAGAAGAAAGCCAAGGGTCCGAACATGGCCCTCATCCTGGGGATCGTGGGAGGGGCCGTCGCTCTCGTCGCGATCCTGATCGTCGTGTTGGTGTTCACGATGAGTGGAGGAGAAACCAAGGATAAAAAGCAGGCGAGCAATAAAAACACATCTCAACCTGGACCCAATCCGGGCGGCGGTGGCACTCGCAACTTTCCACCGCGGAGTATGGCCCGGCCTGCCATCTCCAACAACATGAAGTTGATCGGCCTTGCCTTGCACAACTATGCCAACGTCAGGGGTGCGTTCCCTCCAGTGAACGACGGTAAACTCAGTTGGCGAGTTCATATTTTGCCCTACCTCGAACAAGACCAACTTTATAAAAAGTTTGACCTGAGCCAACGTTGGGATCATCCCACCAACAAGAAGCTCATCCAGTTCATGCCGAGCATGTATCGAGTCGGGGGCGAGAAAGAAACTGAGGGATACACCCATCTCCGCAGGTTCGAGGGACCGAAAATCCCCAAACGGTTGCGAATCATGAGTTTCCGGGACGGTCCCTCGAACACGTTCTTGTTCGTCGAAGCGAGCGAACCCGTGATCTGGACGAAACCAGACCCGTTGGTCATTCAAGACGGAGTCTCGCTCCCGGACCTCGGATACGCGAAGGGTCGAGACGGCGGTTTTCACGTCGTCTTTGCCGACGGCAGCTGTAGGTTCATCCGCAACCCCGTTCCCGATGCCGACCTACGGGCGTTGATCCTCCCCAGCGACGGAAGGGCTGTGAGGGTTCCGTAAGGGA
>CAYYUU010000410.1:0-6734 GCA_964474955.1 uncultured Alcaligenaceae bacterium
CCCGGCCACGAACTAGGCGTCGAAGTCCTGGAAGTGGGCGAGGGCGTTACCAACGTCAAGCCGGGCGACCGTTGCAGCGTTGAGCCTTATATGAACTGTCAGGAGTGTTATCCTTGCCGCAAGGGTAACGGCAACTGCTGCGAAAAACTCGAAGTGATCGGCGTCATGATCGACGGAGGACTGTGCGACCGATTTCTGCTCCGCGCCGACAAACTCCACCCATCCGAGAAATTATCGTTTGAGCAACTCGCCCTCGTCGAGACACTTGCGATCGGTTGCCACGCGACCGACCGAGGCAATCCCTCAAAAGATGACCACACACTCATCATCGGAGCAGGCCCAATCGGACTCGCCACGCTCGAATTCACGCGGTTGACTGGCACAACCGTCACGATGATGGACATGGTCGAATCACGCCTCGCCTTTTGCAAGGACACCTACAACGTCGCGCACACGGTCCAATTCAAAGGCGACGGTTCGGAACTTGAGTCAATGAGGCGCATCACAGACGGTGACCGATACGCTTTAGTGATCGACGCAACCGGCAACAATAAGTCGATGTCCGGTGCCCTCGATTATGTCGCACACACCGGCACTCTCGTTTATGTCGGCATCACGACCCAGGAGGTCAGTTTCGAACACCCCCGATTACACAAGCCCGAGATGACCATCAAGGGAAGTCGCAATGCCATGCCATCGGACTTCTCGCGAATCATTCGGCTGATCGAAGAAGGAACTATCAACACCGATCCCTGGATCACTCACCGCACTCCGTTTGCCGACATGATCGCGAATTTCGAATCGTATACTCGTCCCGAAACCGGAGTCATTAAGGCCATCATCGAAGTGAGTTCATAACGTTCTTGTGAGCCTGTGCGTTGTGCTTTTTCTTCCCATGAGCCAAGGTTGGGGATTTGGGAAAGTTGTTTGGTATTTTTTGTTTTGTTTTGGAGTGCGTCAGCTCCGCTGCCGCTTTGGTAGTTTTGTTTTTGTTTTTGTTTTTGGAGTGGGGCGACTCGACGCCGCTTTGGTAGTTTTGTCTTTGTCTGTTGTTGTCGTACCTCCGAAACGGACAACCATTTATTTCGCGTTCCCAGCAAACAACAACGAGTCCCAATACGACACAAATTGAGCCTCACTTCAAAAAAATCACAACGGACCCCAACAACGATTGCGAAGGTATCCTGTGAACGAAACTGTCTTACAATTCGGGGCTGGTCGCTTCCTGCGTGGCTTCGTCGACCGATTCATCCATGAAGCGAACGAAGAAGGCCAGAACATTGGCCGGATCGTCGTGGTCCAGTCTACTCCCGGCAAACGTGCCGAGTTCCTCAACCAACACCCCGAAGGTTATCCGGTCGTGAATCGCGGATACGTGGCCGGAGAGGTGATTGACCAGGAGAGTCAAGTCAGCAGCATTTCGCGCGCTCTGGTCGCAGCCAACGAATGGGACAAGGTTCTCGAAGTCTCGCGTTCGCCGGAACTGCGATTCCTCGTGAGCAACGCCACCGAAGCCGGATACGTTCTCAACGACAACGAAGTCAAACCGGGCGAAGGAACACCCACAGAACTCCCGGCCAAATTCGCCGACTTGCTCTGGAACCGTTTCCAGGCGGGAGCATCACCACTCGTCTGTTTACCTTGCGAGTTGATCCCCGAAAACGCCACGCGATTGCGAGAACTCGTCCTCACTCAAGCCCAACGATGGAACCTCAGCGAAGATTTCCAGAAATGGGTGACAACGGAGTGTCAATGGCTCAACAACCTCGTCGATTGCATCATCTCCGACTTGCCAAGCGATGATCCCAGAGTCAAGGCAAATCCCCTCGCCATTCAAATCGAACCGTACGCCCTCATGGCCATCCAAAAGCCCGAAGGGAAAGAAGTCAACTTCCTCAAGCACAAGGCCGTCAAGGTCGTCGAAGACCTGGAGCCGTATTTCCTGCGAAAAGTCCGCATTCTCAATGGTCTGCACACTGCGATGGTCGCGAAGTTCCTCGGGAGTCACCTGCAGACCGTCCAGGAAGTCATGAAAGACCCCGATGGCTGGGCCTGGGTGCGAGATCTCCTCTACGAAGAAATCGTGCCGAGCCTCGTCTCTCACACTGAAGGCGTCGCCGAATTCGCCGAAGAAACGCTCGACCGATTCCGAAATCCGTTTCTCTCGCACCGGCTGTCGGTCATTCGACTGAACCACGAACACAAAGTCCCGGTGCGTTTACAACCGACTCACGACGAATACGTGAAACTCTATGGCCGAACTCCAAAGCGTCTCGCGGAAGCCATCCAGCGCCAATTGCCTCCGGAAGAATAAACCACGATGCCAAAAGATCGAATCCAAATCGTCCGCCGAATTGAAGAAAGCGGCCTCATCGCCGTCATCCGTGCCGACAACGAATTTCAGGCTCTCGACGTCTGCAAAGCCCTCCGCGACGGCGGAGTGACGGTCTGGGAAATTGCCATGACGACGCCGGGAGCGCTCAAGGCGATCGAACGCGCCGCAAACGAGTTTGGCAACGATGGAATCCTCGGCGTCGGAACCGTCCTCGACTCCGAAACGGCAGTCGCGGCCATTCACGCCGGTGCCGATTTTGTGTTTTCGCCCATCACGGACCTTGGCGTAATCGAAGTGGCCCACCGATACAGTCGCGTCGTCGTCCCCGGAGCGTTAACGCCGACAGAAATCGCAACAGCCTGGTCAGCGGGGGCCGACATGGTGAAGGTCTTCCCGGCCAATCACTTCGGCCCATCATATTTCAAAGACATCCGCGGACCGCTACCGCAGGTCAAACTCACTCCGACCGGCGGAGTCTCTTTGGAGACCGTCCCCGATTGGATTCACGCAGGAGCAGCGGCTCTCGGAGTTGGATCTGCGATGGTCAAGAAAGATTTGATCCGAAGTGGAGATTGGAAAGGACTCTCGGAGTTGGCCCGGAAATTTGTAGAAGCAGTACAGGCAGCCCGCACCTCCGGATAGCGCGAGCCGTATCTTTCGTTCTGATCAACTACACACTCGATTTCGCCCATTCCGCTTGGCTTCGTAAAGTTTCTCGTCGGCCAAATGCAGGAGTTTGGTGGCAGTCATCTGTTGATCGCCCCGCGTCGTTGCGACCCCGAGGCTGATCGTCACGTTAAAACGCTCCCCTTCATAGTCGAATTCCTGCTCGGCGATCAACACCCGTAACCGTTCGGCAAAGCGGACCGCGCCTGCCGTAGTGGTCTCTGGCAAGACGACGGTGAACTCTTCTCCGCCATACCTCGCGAACAACTCATCGCGGCGGATGCTCGTCTTGATCTGCGTGGCCATCTCGCGGAGAGTATAGTCTCCGCACAAATGCCCCTTATCGTCGTTGATCGATTTGAATCGGTCGATGTCGAGCATGACGACCGACAGGGGTCGGTCGTGTCGACTCGATCGGACCAACTCCCGTTCGAGAAATTCCACCAAATAGCGTTTGTTAAATGCCTCAGTCAATGCATCACGAATCGTCAAGTCGTAAATCACTTGGTGGTAGTCGGCCTCGACGTTCCCGCTCGACAGGAATCGGAAAATCGAACTACCAATCCGCAAATAGTCACCGTCTCGCAACAAGGCATTTTCGACAGGGTGGTCGTTGATGTACGTCCCGTTGGTGCTTTGGAGATCTTCGGCGGAGTAGCCCTCCTCCCCGGGAACAATCCGGGCGTGTTTGCGAGAGACGGAGGTGTCCGTGACGCAAATTTCGCAGTCCATGTCACGACCGAGCACCGAGGCCGTTTTGCCGAGCGTGTACCGCTTTCCCATGTCTGGTCCCGGCGGGTAAATGTGCACCAGACAAGCGTCCTGATTTGACGAAGAAACAGGCTTTGGGATTCGTGTGCGTATCGTGTTTTGTGACATTCCCGACTCTGGCCGCGGCCAGACTCCCGTTCGTCCCGCGTTCTCCCAAAACGGGCGCGTTCTTGTTTGTCTAAACAGTATTCTGATCGTAGGAGATTTTGTGCAAACGAGCTATAGGAATTTGGGAACTACCAAGGTGTGGATCGGGTCGCCCGAAAACCTTCGTGGGGGACACTGCCCGGTTTTCGGCTTCTTCTATAGACTAGACTATAACCTCGCCCAGGGAGCGTTACATTCCAAAAATTGCACTTTTCGGTTGAGCACGAGCAAGGGGCGTTCACTCTAAGCAATACTCTGAAGAGACGGCGTTGTTGAGGTCGGTTTTCGCTCCGAGAGATCGTCGCGAAAACCTCTACGAGAAGGAGAAAGGTTCGGTGGCAGAATTGGCATTCTGGTTGGCACCAGCGGGAGCGGTGTTGGCCTTGGTTTTTGCTTACCTCTTTTATAAGCAAATTTTGGCTGCTGGGGAAGGCGACGACGAGATGAAACGCGTCGCGGGCTACGTTCGCGAAGGAGCGTTCGCCTACCTCAAGGCACAATATTGGGTGGTCGGGATCGTCTTTGCCGTGTTGATGGGGTTGTTGTTATGGCAAGCGTTCGGACTTCAGCAACAGCACTGGTTGGTTCCGTTTGCATTTCTAACCGGGGGCTTCTTCAGCGGCCTGGCCGGGTTCTTCGGGATGAACACAGCAACGCTGGCGTCCAACCGAACGGCCCAGGGGTGTAAAGAATCGCTCAACAACGGCCTGCAAGTGGCCTTCCGGGCCGGGGCCGTGATGGGATTGGTCGTCGTAGGGTTGGGACTGTTGGACATCTCCCTGTGGTTCATCTTCCTCCGGATGATTGCCCCGATGCTGGACATCAACATGAGCCTCCAGGAAGTCACCGTGGTGATGCTCACGTTCGGCTTGGGCGCCAGCACGCAAGCCCTCTTCGCCCGCGTCGGTGGCGGCATTTTCACCAAATCTGCGGACGTTGGAGCCGACCTCGTGGGCAAGACCGAGGCCGGAATTCCAGAAGACGATCCTCGCAACCCGGCGACGATCGCCGACAACGTGGGGGACAACGTCGGCGACGTCGCCGGCATGGGCGCCGACCTCTACGAAAGCTATTGTGGTTCGATCCTGGCTACCGCAGCCCTCGGAGCCGCGGCGGCAAGCGCCCTGGGACTGTCCACCGGAGTCGCTTACCAACTGGTCATCGCTCCGATGGTCTTGGCCGGCGTGGGCATCGCCCTTTCGAACATCAGCATCTACTTTGTCCGGACGAAAGAAGACGCCACGCAGAAAAACCTCCTGCAAGCCCTCCGAAACGGCGTCTGGGGTGCCAGCGGGCTAATCATAGCCGGTGCCGTCGCCGTGACGTTCCTCTTGCTCCGCGTCGACGGAGAGGGGAACGCCATCGACTACGCCGGGGCCACAAGTTGGTACGGGATTCTCGCCAGCATCATCACCGGCCTCCTCGCCGGTGTCGCGATCGGTTGGTTTACCGAATATTACACTTCGAGCGAATACTTTCCGACCCGTTGGATCTCCGAACAAACCGAGACCGGCCCCGCAACGACCATCATCGGCGGCATCGCGATGGGCATGTTGAGTTGCTGGGCGCCTCTTGCCATCATCGGCGTGGCCACCATTCTGGCCTACGCATTCGCGGGCGGAATCACCGTCCCTGCGATGGGACTCTACGGAGTCGGAATTGCTGCAGTCGGGATGCTCGCAACGCTCGGCGTGACGCTGGCCACCGATGCGTACGGTCCGATCGCGGACAACGCGGGTGGAAACGCCGAGATGACCCACCAGGAACCGAAAGTCCGCGAGCGAACGGATGCCCTCGACGCCCTCGGCAACACAACGGCGGCTACGGGAAAAGGCTTCGCCATCGGGTCGGCGGCGTTGACCGCCCTGGCGTTGTTGGCCGCGTTCGTCGAAGAAGTCCGAATCGGGGTGCAACGCGAAGCCACCGAGTTCGTCAAGGAACACGAGGCAGACGTCGCGAACGACGAGGTCGTTTATCTGGGCCACAAGAAGTTCGCCCTGCGAAATGATGAAGCCTACGAAGAACACAAACTCCACAACGCCTTCATCGAAGTGAGCAGCAGTTCCCCCAACGCCAAGGCGTACGCCGTCCCGAAGGAACTCACGAAGGGGACTTCGATGGGCAAGGCGTTGAGTCCCGATAGGCTCGGAGAACTGATTTCCGAACACGCCAAAGAGCAGGCCGCGAGCGAATCGGGAAAGGTTCCTGAGAACGTCGTTTACCTGGTGCCCGTCAAGGAAGCCACGTTGGCCCAGTTCATGGACTTCTACCAGGTCAACCTGATGAACCCCAAGTTACTCGTCGGTATGTTCCTCGGGGTGTTGATGGTGTTCGTCTTTACCGGGATGACCATGCAAGCCGTCGGGCGTGCGGCAGGCAAAATGGTCGAGGAAGTACGCCGACAGTTCCGAGAACTCAAACTCCTCGAGGACGAAAAGGCCAAGGCCGACTACGCCAACTGCGTGAAGATCGCGACCACCGGAGCCCAGAAGGAGATGATACTTCCGGCGCTCGCGGCCGTGTTGATTCCGGTCATTGTCGGATTGTTGCTCGGCGTCGCCGGAATCATGGGACTACTCGCGGGTGGTCTGACATCGGGCTTCGCCGTGGCCGTGTTCATGGCCAACGCCGGCGGTGCCTGGGACAACGCCAAGAAGTACATCGAAGGCGGCGAACTCGGCGGCAAAGGATCGGAGAACCACAAAGCGGCGGTCGTCGGAGACACCGTCGGCGACCCGTTCAAAGATACCTCTGGACCGTCTCTAAACATTCTGATCAAATTGATGAGTATGGTCGCCGTCGTCTTCGCGGGCGT
>CAYYUU010000411.1:0-6719 GCA_964474955.1 uncultured Alcaligenaceae bacterium
GACTAACCATGAGTGAAGCCACGCCCGATTTGACGGCCAAAAAATGCGTCCCGTGCGAAGGCGGTGTCCCGACCTTGACGCCCGAAGAAGTCGAGAAGTTCGGCAAGAACGTTCACGCCGACTGGAAGGTCGTCAACGATGGCAAGATGATTCGCCGGGATTGGAAACTCAAGAATTTCGTCGACAGTTTGGCTTTCTTGAATAAGGTCGGCGAAATTGCCGAAGAGGAAGGACATCATCCCGACTTGCACCTGACCGGATACCGCGAAGTCGCCATCGAAATCATGACCCACGCCATCGATGGGCTTTCGGAGAACGATTTCATACTCGCGGCCAAGATCGACAAGGTCGCGCCGGAGTCCAAGTAACAAATCAGAGAACGCTCTCTCCCATGATCTTGCAAGGGGCGGCGAATATGTTTCGCCGCCCCTCGAACTCCCATATCCAATTCCCATCCTCAGACGAAATTAATAACCCGCGACGACATACGTATCATTTCGGGCGGCGAGTCGTTGATAGGTTCCGATGTCGGCAGGCAGTGGCGAGACGACCGATTCGTTGTTCGTCAATCCCGTTCCCAAGTTGTAGCCAATCGTGTCGGAGATGAAGTGGACCGAGCCGTCGGCGAACAGGAAGTTAGCGCCTCCGGTGTGGCGACTGCTGAATCCGTCCGTACAGTTCTCGTTGCCCGTGTTGATGGAATCATTCAGAACGGGCCACGTGTGCCCCATCGTGTAGTCATTTCCTCGGTTGCCCTGTGCGGTCGCGCCGCCGGCTCGGTTTCCGGCCCACGCACCGGCACCACATCGAGTTTCCCTCTCGCCGACCAAAAACGTATTGCTCGTGCCGTCTGTGATGTCGCTCAGGTTGTTGCCTTGAATGCCGCGGTGCATGACGCCGTTGTTGTCGGCGCGGTTGACGTCCCACGTCCCGCACACCGCGACGTAGTTCGACTTGGCGGCGAAGAGCGATGTTGGGAGTGCGGCCAATCCACCATTCCAGTTTTTGTTGACGGGGCTATCGACGAAGATTTTCCTGCCGTCGCTGGGACACAGGAAGCCCGTGAGTTTGGTTTGGATCAAGGCACCATTTCCGGCCACCAATAACCCATTCAAAGTAACACCACTCGCGACAGCGTTTGGTTTTTGTGGGTTGAGTTGGGTGTAGAGAGCTTGTTGCTCGAGGTAGGGCAAGACGTAAGTTCCCCAGCCCCATGCTTCTTCGTTATTCGTGGCCGTCGCCACGCCACCAACGGGAAACTCCTGGGCGACGTCGTGATACGCGTGCAGCGCGACGCCGATCTGTTTGAGGTTGTTCGTGCAAGACATTCGGTTTGCGGCTTCGCGGACCTTCTGGACCGCCGGAAGCAACAACCCAATCAACACCGCAATGATCGCAATGACGACCAATAGCTCGATCAGGGTGAACCCGGACCGAGCCCTCCGCAATGCCTCTGGTTGCATTCTCTGTCCTTCAAAAGTGTGAGCCAATTGGATTTTCGATACGCACAGTTTGACCACGACTGCGCATCGTATCCGCCAGAGATGAATCCCAAGTGAAAGTAAGGCAAGATGTGAAAAGGAGGAGGGTGAAGTATACTCAGGATCGCTTTCACATCGTCTGGGCTTCTGTTCTGCAGGAGAATCGATCGGTGGGAGCAAGTTGATCTGGAGCAAGGAAAGTTGCTTTCTCACCGCGAGAAAGCAACTTTCTAATCAACACCCAAACGGGACAAGTATCGATTTCATTTGCCCAATTCGCAGACAGGCTCATCACTTCGATGTGAGTGGAAAGTCGAACGTGTTGTGTCCGGCCTTGACTTCCTTAGTTAGGTTGGAGTTGGCGTGGTATTTGGCAGGCAAGAACTCGGCGCGGTTAATATTCTTGTCGTCGTCCTGCCAGGCCGTCGTGATCTTCACGACGTGCGTGCCGACCTTGGCGCCTGGTTGTCCGACCTTGTACATCAGTTTGTAATTTCCATCGTCGTCGGTGATGGCTGTCGAAGCCCGTCCACCATCTTTGGGTTGGAAGTATACGCTAGCGTGCTTGACCGGTTGGCCATCGAACGTCACACGCCCGGAAACAGTTCCGACTTCGGAATTACAACCGGCCAGGCAAGCCAACGAACAAACGAGCAAAGCAAAAGAAGTATTCTGAATGTGCATGGAGAGGACTCAAGAGAGGAAGAGAAGAACCAACTGCGAGAGTGACGACGCAGGCCTAGAAGTTGCAAAGTTGTTTGTCCTTGATTCGATTCGAGGATCGAAAAACAACTTTGCAACCTGTTGGCCTACTCAAGATTCTGGAAGCCTCGGAGATTAATAATCCCCAAGGACATATCCATCGTTGCGGGCAGCGAGTCGCTGATACGTTCCGATGTCGGCAGGCAACGGCGAAACCACGGCTTCGTTGTTACCCAACCCCGTTCCTCGGTTGTAGCCAATGGTGTCGGAGATGAAGTGGACCGATCCGTCGGCGAACAGGAAGTTGGCACCTCCCGTGTGGCGACTGCTGAATCCGTCCGTACAGTTCTCGCTGCCGGAATTAATGGGGTCGTTCAGAACGGGCCAAGTGTGACCCATCGAGTAGTCATTCCCTCGAAATCCCTGTCCACCGGCGCTGCCGTTGCGATTCCCAGCCCATGCCCCGGCACCGCATCGTGAATCTCGTTCGCCAACCAAGAACGTGTTGCTTGTGCCGTCTGGCACATCACTGAGGGAGTTGGGTTGGTTGGCCCGGTGCATGATGCCGTTGTTGTCAGCTCGGTTGACGTCCCATGTTCCGCACACCGCGACGTAGTTCGACTTGCCCGCAAAGAAGCTCGTCGGCAGGCCAGCCAGACCGCCACCAAAGTTCTTGTTCACGGGCGTGTCGACGAAGTTTTTCCTGCCGTCGCTGGGGCAGTGGAAGCCGGACAACTTGGTTTGGATCAGGGCACCATTTCCAGCCGAGAGGAGTGCGGTTAAAGTGATCCCACCACCCGGAGAGTTCGGTCTTTGTGGATTGAGTTGGCTGTGGAGAGCTTGTTGCTCAAGGTAAGGCAGGACGTAAGCGCCCCAACCCCACGTCTCCTCGGGTGAAGCCGCCGCCGCCACGCCACCGACGGGAAATTCTTGGGCGACATCGTGATAGGCGTGCAGCGCGATGCCGATTTGCTTAAGGTTGTTCGTGCAAGACATTCGGGAGGCGGCTTCGCGGACTTTCTGGACCGCCGGAAGCAATAACCCGATGAGAATGGCGATGATGGCAATGACGACCAAAAGCTCGATTAACGTAAACCCTTGCCGTCGACTCTGGCCCGATTTCATACAAGATCTCCAAAACTTGAAATGTGTAACAATAGTGGAATTGTTATGAAGTTTTAAGATAGCTCAAAGATTATCGGTTGGGCAAGACAATTTTTTCTCACCCATTATTAATAGTACGCAAGTCAAGTTGGGCTTAATTAGAAAAAATGATATCACCGAGTCACCTGGTGAAAGCAGAAAAACAATGAGCAAAATATGAGAATGTCATGTGAGAAATGTATGAGAGAATCAGGACTTGTATTTGGTTGCCAGTCTAATAACTCTATGATCATTCATAATAAATACTATTCTCTTCCGGTCAGATAATCTCTCCCAGCGGGAACTCGATCTCCTTGATGTAACCTCGTGTCGGCGACGACTTCAATAAACCACGGAGATCACGAAATCGCCGCGTGTCAATACTGGCTTCTCATTGTGTTTCGGCAGGCTCAACTATCGAGAAAAAGCAGTTCTGCTTTCCCTCGAATTTAGTTCTTCCTACGCTGTATAGTTTTTCACTCTGTTCTATGTCTTTGGCCAGCCGTTTTACCTATCTGGCGAGGAGAATCATGTGTAACCCGAGACAATCGACCAGTTTGGGGCAGAGGTGGGAGAACACAACCTCCGAATCAGTCGTGAACCGACCAAGAAGAACGCCAACGGGGACCAAATCAGCCTCGGACAAATTGTTCCGGCCCAATACAACACGAACACACAACTTGTCGAGAATGTCCCCGCTGGCGGAAAAGAAATTAATTTCGAATAGGAGACCCAATGACCACTAACGCCGCCGTCCGCGTTTGTACGGCGGCAAGCCACGCGCTTTTCGTCGCTCGTTCATGAGCCGACGATACTCGGTAAACTGGGCTCGGAATTTCGGGGAGGTCCCGTCCAAGAAATTTCGCCCTCGCCGTTCTCGTTCCTCGGCATTCCGGGGCTTTCCACCTCTGCGGCCATTTCCGGGACCGCGTCGCTTTCCGTTCCCCGGTGATCCGTCGCGATCTTTCCGATTCTTCTGCCATTGCTGCCATTGTCGACGGCGAGCTTCCTCCCGATCTATGTCTGCGTCGAGAGCCGCGGTTCGCTGGTCGGGCGGAAGGGCGAAGAAGTTATCGAGTTTGTTCTCGAACTTCTTCATGAACTGTTTCAGCATCTCCTTGAAGTATTGCTCCTTCTGGGATTTCGATAATTTCGACACCTCATGCCGAAATTGTTGAAACCGCTCTTTCCGTGCTTCTTTGGAAATTTCCTCTCTGTCTTTCGCAAAGAGTTTCTGTTGTAGGCTCTTCACTTTGGCGAGTTGTGGGTCGGGCTGCATATACCAAGCGGCACCCATCACCGCAAATAACAACAGTAGCAATAATACGAGCAATAACTTTTTATGTTTCTTGAGCCGTTCCATAGTCATATCCTCCCGGGCGTGGGAATGTTAATTAACGTGTCCATCGGCGTAGACAAAATTCCGTGAATGGCCACTGAACTCCGGCCCGTGGAAGTGGTCGAAGTCAAAACCAATCCATATTTCGTGAGTCCCACGTCGTTTTGTCGCTTCGAGTTGCTTCAAAGTCTTGCCGTGGACGTAGCTCGGATACTCATAACTCAGCCCCTCGTTTTGGAAGTACTGCGGATCACTCGGACAGCGAAAGGCATGTTGGTTGTTTTCCACGAACGGACCGAGAACCTGGACAAGATTTGGACGGTCCGGAGTTACGCTCGGCAAAATTGCGGACTCGGGAAATTTTTTGTGGGTGTCGTGATAGTGCAACAAAGCTATGCCGATGTTATGTAAGTTAGACTTACATTCGAGACGATTGGCCGTGGCCCGTATCTTTTGGACGGCGGGCAAGAGGAGTCCTATTAACACAGCAATGATGGCTATTACGACAAGTAATTCGATCAGTGTAAATCCGAAACGATGTTGGTTCATGTTCGTTCTGGGCATAGCATCTCCTTTGCGAGTCACCGACTCTGGAATGTGTGGGAGAGTTATCTGTACTGAGGGGCATGGTAACGATTGGAATATGAACTCCGGATGAAAGTTCACAAAATGATAATACTGTGAGATCAGCGAGGTGCCGTTGGAGATTCGTTCGGGCCGGATCAATAAGTGTCGTGTGTTGTTTGTTTGTTCGGAAGCCTCGCAGTGGCGACAGATCTTGGCCGTCAGACATTTTTTTCTTGGGACGAAGTCCCAAGGAAGATGCTCAAAACCAAACCCAAATGCGACAATTATTCATTCGACTGCCCGAGAGGTTCCAACAAACACACTCCTCATTGTTCCAAAATCCAGCAGTGTTCGCGCGTCACCCACTGGCGTTTGTTGGGTGTCCACGCGTACAATAGAGTTGTGACGATTCGCTAATATTCTCTGCTGGAGTTTCCATGCAGTACACCCCCGAGAAATTGGAAGAACTGACGACGGCCTACGGCCAAGAAATCTTTGCCCGCATGGACCGCCAAGGGCCGATGGTCCTGAGTCCGGCCTGGGTCGACGACCGGCTCATGGAATGGAGCATGCGCAACGAAGCGGTCAAGCTCCAGCTATTCCGCTTCATTGATGTGTTGCCGTTACTCCACGAGCCGCTCGAGATCACACGCCACTTGCGGGAGTATTTCGAGGAAGCGGGCGAGGCTTTGCCAGTCTGGGCTCGGTTCGGATTGCGCTGGATGCCTCGCAACGGCTTTGCGGCCCGAATGCTCTCGAACGCCGCGCGGTCGAACGCCACCCGACTGGCCCGCAAGTTCATCGCCGGTTCGAATTTGGAAGAGGCTCTCGAAGCAATCGCGACGATGCGGCGGCGCTCCCTCGGCTTTACCGTCGACCTGCTTGGCGAGGCCGTCATCACCGAACACGAGGCCTTGCAACACCAGCAAGCCTATCTCGAACTGATTCACGGCCTCACTCAACAAGTGAATCGCTGGCCCGCCAACAAGTTGATCGACAATAATCACCTCGGACGGATTCCGCGTGTAAATGTGTCGGTCAAACTCTCGTCGTTATACAGTCAGTTCGATGCCATCGATCCGACCCACACGAGCAGCGTCGTCCGCGAACGACTCCGTCCGATCCTCCGAGCTGCCCGAGACAATCACGCCTTCATCAACATTGACATGGAGCAATACGCCACCAAGGACATGACGTTGCAGATTCTGCAAGAAGTGTTCCTGGAGGATGAGTTCCGAGATTGGCCCGATATCGGTGTGGCGATCCAGGCATATCTTCGCGATTGCGAGAAAGACCTATTCAACTTACGCGAGTGGGCCAAGCGACGCGGGACTTCGATCCAGGTGCGATTGATCAAAGGCGCGTATTGGGACTACGAAACCGTCATCGCCGAACAGGAAGGTTGGGAAACGCCGGTCTTCACGGACAAGGACGAGACGGATGCGAACTACGAGAAGATGACGGAATTTTTGTTGGAGAATCATAAT
>CAYYUU010000412.1:0-6716 GCA_964474955.1 uncultured Alcaligenaceae bacterium
GGTCGGGCAGAAGTAATTCGTGAGTTGATGTCGGCTCAGATGTCTGTGAATCGTGAAATGGGGGCTTCGATGATGCTTGTTGGAACACAACTGGAAGTCACTAAGACTCTCTGGAACTCAAGTAGCCGGAAGGTCATTCAAAGAAGTTGCGAATCAGGACACAGGGCAAAAAGTAGAATTCGTGCATGGCCCCAGCCACTTCGTGAAGCTTTTGACAGACAGCCACAACGTCCGCTGGTCTGACTTGGTGAGATTAAGTTGCGTGGTTCTTTCGGAAGATGATAGATAGCTGAACGTCCACAGATTTTTCGGCCGTAAATCACGGAGAATACGCCCTTTTTTTTGAATTATACGCATGTATGGAAGGATCTCGGACATGCGTGTAATTCAAAAAAACTCGGAAAACACGGGTTCTCGATACGAAAATTCTACGAACGTTCAAATAGGAGTTCCATTCAAATGTCTCAAGCTCCAACCAAGGGCTTAGAAATCCGTTGCTCTATCAGGGATCGTCTCATCTAAGCCATTGGCTGGTTGACAGTCTGGCGAGAGTTCGGCGCCGAAAAGTCGGCGCTCGACGTGCTCGCAGGACAACGAGTTGTGTTTGCTTGTCTGGAGAGCGTCGACGATGCAACCGTCAACCGACGTTCAATATTATGTTCACTAAATTTGAGACAGTCCCCTTTTCGCGGACCGAAAAGCAACTCAACTTGTTTCCGCCTCGGCAGTTCCTCCAGAGTCCGATTCCCCCCAGCGTTTCAACAGATTGTGTTTTACCCCGAGCTGATCACAGACTCGCCCAACGATAAAATTCAGACAGTCGTTAATGGTCCTCGGATTGGTGTAAAACGCAGGCATCGCCGGAAGGACGACCGCACCCACTTCGGCACACGTGGTCAAGTTCCTCAGCTGGACAACACTCAGCGGGGTTTCCCTTGGGACCAGCACGAGCTTGCGTCGTTCTTTTAGATGCACGTCGGCCGCACGGTGGATCAGATTTTGGGATAAGCCTTGGGCAATCGCGGCGACCGTTCCCATGCTACATGGGCAGATGGCCATCCCGTCGGTGAGGAACGACCCACTCGCGATTCCCGCACAATAATCTCGGAAGTGGTGATAGTGGACTTGGCCGGGTTCGGCTAGGTCGGCCGTTTCTCCAAGCAAATCTCCTAGGCGAAAATTCTCCAGGTCGATAGTCTTTCCGAGTTCTTGCTTGAACACCTCCGTCGCCGCTGGGCTGATGCTCAAGTGGACTGTGCGCCCTGCTCGGATGACTGTTTTGAGCAGCTCGATTCCATACGGTGAGCCACTTGCTCCGGTGATGGCAATGACGAGATCGGAGAGCGCCATTTCTTGTTGAGCCTTTCGTAGATGAGACGGACCTGTGTTCTCGGACGCCTTGTCCGTGCGGATCTCCAATTGCATATGTAGTCGGGAAGATTTCGTTTGCCCACTCGCGACCAGTTGATTAGGGTTCGGCCTTCAAGTTCTGAGTTGGTTCGCTACCCGGACGAGATAAGAATCTAAGAAAAAGACGCTTGACAATCCGTAGATTGATCCGACAATAGGCGAAAGAAAGGTGAAACGCACACCTTCGCCTTTCTTTGATGGCCTCTTCTCTGTTCCGGCCTCGCTGATGTACCCTCTTGGGACTCAGCGAGGTATTTTTATGACTTCACAACTCATAATTTTCTCCTTCTTCACACACTCCCAAATCATCTTCACATTCACTCCGATCGAATGAGTAAAGATCAAGAAGATTCTACGATTTCTTCGTCTTCCAAGTTGATCCGTCCCCGTTCATCGCTACGATATTTTCGTCTGAGCAATGAAATGCCTCCCTCCTTCTGATCTGAATCCAGCAGATCATGGTGCCATCATGTTGAAATATGTCCCATTTTTATTGTTATCTTCGTTCCTCCTGACAGGTTGTTGGAGCGGCCTCAATCCTGTCTCCGGCAAAGCCATATATAAAGGCCAACAAATGGTCGGAGGACAGGTCTTTCTCAACAAGAAGGACGACAAAAACCTCAATAAAGTCATACCCGCTGGTGAGATCAAAGAAGATGGTTCCTTTGAAATCTACACCAAAGGACAACGCGGTGCTCCTGCCGGAACATATACAGTTACGTTCTTTTGGGCACCCCCGAAAACACAAGATAAGAACAACAAGCCGAAGATGTCCTTCGGTGGTGCTGGTGAGGGACCCACACGCAGTGTGCTTCCGGAGAAGTACACAAAGTACGATAAGTCGGAAATCGAAGTCACCGTGACGTCGGGTAACAATACACTCGAACCCTTCGAACTGAAGTAACTCTCTCGTTCAATCTGTCCCCTCATTGAGGAAAACTAGCATGCCCTGGAAGCAACGAAGTTCTCGATCTGCGTTTACACTGATCGAATTGTTGGTCGTCATTGCGATCATTGCGATCTTGATCGGGCTGCTTCTCCCCGCTGTCCAAAAGGTCCGAGAAGCCGCAAGCCGTCTGTCGTGCACCAATAACTTGAAGCAAATTGGCATCGCGATGCACGCCTATGAAAACGCTTACAACCATCTTCCTCCGGCTGGTTGGGTCGAAAACATGAACGCTGCCACACCTTACCACTCGTTTCACACTTACCTGTTGCCGTTCTTGGAACAGGAAAACGTGCAAAGCACGATCAAACTCCAACAGTACAGCATCCACCCGGACAACTTGACGAATCCGTTTCTCCGTACAGAAATCAAAACCTACTTGTGTCCGACGGCACCTAGTCGCGAGCCAGTCGACTTGGGACCGGGGTATGGCTTGCCAGCAGGTGTGCTCCTTCTCGGGCTCACCGACTACGCCGTTCTCGATGGCGTCGCTGGTTCTTTCCACAGCGTTCTGCCGTCCGGCACACCGAGCGGGTATACTGGCATGATCCGATTCGATTTCTCTGCAAAGGGGACGGACCGACGACGTTTCTCCCACGTCAAGGACGGAACATCAAATACTGCACCCATTTGGGAAGACGCGGGTCGACCGGAACGTTGGAAAGAAGGTAGATTCGTCAACGCGATGCAAGAAGCAGTCGGGGCAGGTTGGTACGACATGCAAAGCGAATTCTGGGTCCACGATGTTTGTAACGGGAGCCAGGCCATCAACTGCCATAACGGGAACGAAATTTACTCCTTCCATAATGGCGGTGCGAATGCTCTGTTCGGCGACGGCCATGTCCAATTCGTCAACCAGAACACCTCGCCTGTTGTCATCGCGGCCCTCGTGAGCGCGAACGGCGGTGAAGTGTTCGACGCATCGGGCATCTAATGATCCATTTCGCGTCTGGATTCATTGGATGATCGTTGGTAATTTCCGACAAGCTTGAAGCGCGGACGAAGGATCGTTTCGTTGTCTTTCGCCCGCGCTTCAGGCTTGCAATAAACCAACCTCCCTTTTCATTTCTTCCGCGTTTGGATGCGTGTTACTTCCTCGCATCTTCCTTCCGAAAGAAATCCCGCGAACTTCCTCAAAAGTGCCATGGTTGGCTTCTCCATTAGACCTTCAGCCCGATGGCTCGCATCAAAGCCAGTGCGTTGCTGCGCGGGACGACACCTTCGCGAATCTTGTAGTCGAAGTACAGTTCGCCGTCTTTATCTTGATCCGCGAAGTGGACGTTATGGGCTCGATTGTCCAGTCCGTCGGCAATCTTCGTGAGCGTCAAATCGTGAGTCGTTAAAAGACCGATGGCATTCTGATCGAGCAGTTGTTTGACCAGAGCACCCGCACCCACGCAACGATCATGAGAGTTCGTCCCGTGGAACAGCTCGTCGAGCAAAAAGAGCACGGGCAGCGGTCCGGCGGCCTTTTCCAGAATGTGCCGGATACGAGCGATCTCGGCGAAGAACCGCGAACGTCCTTCCAACAAAGAATCTTGAACGCGGAGCGTCGCCCCTAACGCAAGTGGGCTGAGTCGCAACTCCCTCGCCCGAACCGGAGCCCCCGCCAGAGCGAGCACTAAATTCGTACCCACCGTTCGCAGCAAAGTACTCTTCCCGGACATGTTCGAACCGCTCACCAGGAGAACCTTGGTCTCGTCTCCAAGCGAAACGTCGTTCCGCACACACCTTTCATTCGGGAGTAGAGGATGACCAAGCGCTTTCCCTTGATACAACATTCCATCTTCCACAAGTTCCGGGAACGTATCGTAGGGATGTTCGTAAGCATAGCCCGCGATCGAATCGAGCGCTTCGATTTCGCTGATGGCGTAGAGCCATTCTTCGATGACCGGACCACACCGAGCCCGCCACCGTTCCAGCGCGAAGGCGATTTGCGTCCGCCAAAGCAGCAGCAACGCAATGGGTAAGAAGACTTGATTCCGAATGGCGTCGAGCCAATCGACCAGAAAAGACAATCTTGCGATCTGCTCGGAGGGTGTGTGCCCATCCACCTGGAGTTTCTGTTGCAGTTCTTGCAGTCGGGGCGAGCTGAACTTTTCCCGCTCGATGCGTCCGAGGATTCCCGACAGCAAAAGCAACTCACGGCCGATGGATTCGATTGGTTTGACGATCTGGAATACCCGCGGAGCGAGGGGCAGGGCCACGCACAGGGAAACCGTGATCGCCGCCAAGAACAGATAGAGCGCCGAGAACGGAAGGATGCCGACCAAAGCTGGCACTTGGAGTTGCTCTCCCACCAGGAAGAATGCCGCAATGACGTTCAACGCCGCACAACACATGATCAGCCAACGGAGCCACTGGGCCGACAATACAGGCTCTGCCTTCCCCCACTCGACGAGTTCGCCAACGTCGATCGGCGGTAATTCCCCCGCGAGCACGGCGACGTCTTCTCGCAAGTCGACGCGACCTCGAAGATCCTCCACGGCGACCTGACGTGTGCGAATTTCCTTTGGTTCGGCAGGATTCTTCAACCAACGAGCAAGCGTGTCCTCGCCGGACCTAGTCCGAGCAAGGCAGATTCGTTCGAACAACGAGCCCGGTCCAAAGACGTCGAGATCCAAAGCGTAAAGATGGTGTTCGTCGAGGAAACGCTCGCCAGAATTGCCCTGTCCGTGCCAACGATGTTCCAACCTCGCGAGGCCCGAATTGTAGAACCGGACAGCCCGCTCGGCGCGTCGCTTCTTTCGCCGGATCCGATCGAACCGGATCAAGAGAATCACGAACACGACGAGAGGGACGAGCACCCACCAAATCGAGACCGCTTGAGTATTGGCCCCGAAGATGGCGAGTGCGAGACCCGCGAGGAACACGACCACACGTGCTTGACCTATCCGGTCGAGTCGCTGTTCGAGTTGCTCGGCAGTCCGTGTCCGCTCGTCACGTCGCTGGACGTAAAGAGCCTTTGGGTCGGAATTTTCCGTTTGCGTAGTCTTCTGTGGGGAGGACGTTTCGGTCGCCAAACTCTGGCTCCTGAAAAAGTCATGTGGAAGTGTTAAGGAAGTTGCTTCTCGCTCCGCGAAAAGCAATTCAATCCGTGACGAGGGTATATACACTTTGCAGTGGACTGGTGCCCCCGTGAGTAATCTCGATCGTATACTCGCCTTTTCCCCGTGGACGCCACGTCACCGTTTCCCTCGCGCTAAACGTGTCGGACTTTACGATCTTGCGTCCATCGACATCCCGCACGACCAAGTTCAGGTCAGCCCGTCCGTCTCCAATGATCGAGATACGTGCCTTCTTTTTATCCACGGGATACCGTAGGCGAACTTTATCGGTCGTCTTCGGCCCGATCGTCCGAACGACAAGGACCGACCGCGGCATGGATTCACTCAACCGAACTTGCAAGCGATAAGGGTTCGGAGTCGTGAAACGAACTGGGGTTGGGAGGCTCTGCTTCGCGAGGCGTTTTTGCTGGTCCGGAGTGTGGTAATTGGGGACCAGAATTCGGCAGTAGCTCGGCTTGATGAACGAGAACTTCGCACCTTCCGAATCTCGCTTGCTGTCGATGAGTTGCACGAAAGGTGATGGACTCCAATTCGAACGAATGATCAGATCCAGGTCCGATTTTTGGCTTCCTTGGAGTTGGACCTCGGCTTTTTCGCCTTTGGCCACTTTGAACATGAACACGTCGTTTTGTCGATGACGGACCGCTGTACCCTCGAACTCCAAGAACGCCACAGGAAGTGCGGCGGGCGTTTTGTATGTTTTCTCGTTCGCCAGGAAAGCCCGGATTTCTTTCAGGTGAACGCTGTAATCGACGACCTGTTCTCTTTCGAGAAAACCGGTCGTGCCCTGCGAAATCATCCCCACAAGTTCGCCCGAGTCGTTGACAACCGGACCACCGCTGTCACCTTTGTTACTCGGTGATTGGTGACACAGCGCATGGTAGAAATATCCACTCCTGGCATACGAGAACGAGTTGCGGACAAATCCGCGGCTGTAACCGAAGAGCCCTCCTCGTCCCGCCGTCGAGTTGCCCACGACGTGGATTGTGTCTCCGGGGTCTGGTGCTTTGGTCGCCAACGGAATCGCCTTCGTTCGGGCTGGAAGTTTCGGGAGTCTTACCAGGGCGAGGTCCTTGATCGGATCGACGGCAATGACGTCACCTTCGATGGCCACGTCTTTTCGATCCTTCTTGAAGGCGGCAGCATACGCAAACGTCGAAGTGACGACGCTTCCGTTTTTCCAGATCGGAAAAATCATATGGATGGTGTGGTCCTTCGTCATGAGCGAGTTGACGACGTGGTACGCCGTCAAGACCAACCGTTTCTTTTCGTCGATGAGTATGCCCGAGCCC
>CAYYUU010000413.1:0-6701 GCA_964474955.1 uncultured Alcaligenaceae bacterium
GACGTTGTTGTTATCCTCGATGAAGATCGCTCCACCTGCCGAGGAGCGGACAGGTCTTGGCAAACTTTCGAGTTCCTTGAAGACCGTCACGTGGATGAAGAAATCCTTGTTCTCGGTGGGAATAATCCGAATCGTTGCCCGATGGCGATAGGATTGCAAAGTGGCGAGGACACGTTCGGCGAGGTCGGGACTTCCGGGTTTCAAGAATTGCGCGACTCCAGGAGCCGTCTTGGGGAGTGTCTCGATCCGACCGTCGTACATGTTCGCTTCCCGAATCTCCCAGCCTGTGTCGTTGAGGACCTGCAGGACGTTCTCGAAGATGAGTGGGTATTGAGTTAGTTCCTGGGTCACGAGCAACGGGTTGCTGCAACCGGGCGCGTCGGGGAGCGCCACCATGTTCGGGTTGTCCAGAAGCGGACCCGTCGCGCAGCCACCGATCAAGGTCAGGAAGACTCCAATCCATAGCGTTCGCCACATCGCGCCCACCCTGACACTACGCGTGCCGTATTTGGTCGGGCACGCTGGTTACCTTGCGATCGTACGTTCTGGTCAATGAGGGCCAGAGCTTATGCCGAAATCCGAGGGGTCTGTCAAGAGCAAAGGAATGGGCACACTCGGAACGCGAAAGAAATGATTGTCCGGGTTGTTGGTTGGGACCGTAGGACAGGTTTGTAAGCTGTCCCTTTATTTTCTGGACAGGTTACAAACCTGTCCTGCGAAAAACATCCCGAAATCCGACGACAATAGATTTCGCGCGTTCTTTGTGTGCTTCCTATTTTCCCCAAAAAACTCACCGGTCACCCTCTCTTCGACCTACATTCCCAACATGGACCGAAGCATGTCGCGCCATGTCGAGGTGTGGTTGGTCACGATGAGCGAGGTGCAATCGTGGAACGGCTCCGTTGGCGTAGGATCGGGACCACTGACCTGGGTCTGGGGAACCGTCACGACGGCGGAGTCGTCGTTGTTGTCCGGGTTGGTGTCGATCGTGGTCATGGTCACGACTGTATCATTTTGGTACTCGCCGGGGTCAAGAGGAGCCACCGTCGTGATGGTGATGGTGGCCGACTCTCCGGCAGCGAGGGAGTCCTTGTTGAAGACCAACGTTTGGCCATTGTGGTCGGTCGTCCACCCCTCCGGAATGTCCGCGGCGATGAACGTCATGGAAGGATGGAGGTGGTCTTCCACTCGGATTCCTTCCGCGACCCCAGGACCGTTGTTGGTGATGGTCAGGGTCCAGCTCACGGTCCCACCAGCGAGGACAGTTTCCGGGGTCCCAGTCTTTGTGATCCCGACGTCGGTGGCCACGAGTTCCCCGAAGTTGTATTCGGTGCCACTTTGGCCAGCTCCAATAGGGATCGCGGTGATCACGTCTTCGCCAACGATCCCACCGAGAGACCCGGCTGTGTCCTCTCCGTCAAGGTACCCGTTGGGCTGGGTTTCGGCGATTGTGTAAGTGCCTGGAGCGAGGTCTTCAAAGACGTAGGACCCGTCCACGTCTGTGGTCGTCGTTCGGGTCACCGAGGTTCCGTTGTTCGTGACGCCAGACAGGTCCAGACGGACGCCTCCGATGCCGACTTCTCCGACGTCTCGAACGCCGTTTTCGTTAATGTCCTCGTAGACGAACCCGGACAGCCCGCCCGAGCGTTCCTCGCCAAAGTTGTAGTCGGTCCCTTGTTGACCTGCACCAACGACGATGTTGCTCAAGAGGTCATTCGACACACTCCCACCGAGGGAACCAATTTGGTCCTGTCCGTCGACGTACTCCGTCGGCTGGGTCTCGCGAAGTGAATAGGTGCCGGGAAGGAGCGACTCAAAAGAGTACGAGCCATCGGCGGCCGTGGTGGTCGTTTGGTTGACGGGTGTCCCTGTGCTCGCAGTGCCCGTGAGTTCGACCTCGACGCCACCGATTCCGGGTTCGCCGGAGTCACGAGTTCCGTTCCCGTTGACGTCCTCGAAGACCCAACCAGACAGGCTCGAAGGAAGGACTTCGCCGAAGTTGTAATTCATGGCGGCGTCACCGTCGTCGACCTGGACGTTGCGGAACTCGTCGTTCTCCACGATCCCACCGTTCGAACCGAGGCTTTCCTGTCCATCGAGGTAACCTTGCGGCTGGGTCTCCTGGATTCGGTAGAGCGCCGGAAGGAGTTCGTCGAACGAATAGGCTCCGTTCACGTCGGTGGTCTCTCGGCGGCTGAGGACACCCTGGTTGGTGCTCCAAATGAGATCGACTTCGGCCCCGGCAATGCCCTCTTCGCCCGCATCCTTCACGCCGTTATTGTTGGCGTCGTGGTAGACAAATCCGGAGATGCTCGTTTGGCCGCGTTCGCCGAAATTGTTCTCGGTTCCGTCGACTCCCGATTGCAACTGGATGTCGCTGAACCGGTCGTTGCTCGTGGTCCCGCCCGGGGTCCCGCTGGCGTCCTTCCCGTCGATGACTCCGGAAGGTTGCGGTTCGGTGAGGGGGTATGTCCCTGGCGCGAGGTGCTCGAATTTGTAGGAGCCATTGGACCCCGTCAAGGTGGTCATGTCGACCGGACCGTTGCGGCTTGTCCCCGTTAGTCGAACGATGACACCTTCCAAGCCCTGCTCGGAGTCTCCTCGGATTCCATCATCGTTGCTGTCTCGGTAGACATATCCCGACAGACTTGCGGGCCGCAGTTCGCCGAAGTCGTGGTTAATACCGTCGACTCCACCTTCCAGGACGATGTTGCTGATCTGGTCGTTCGAGAGCGTCCCCGCCGGTGTTCCGACGGAATCCTGGCCGTCGATGAAGTCGGCAGGTTGCGTCTCAGTGAGTGTGTATGTCCCTGGCCGAAGGTTGTCGAAGCGATAGTTCCCCGTGGCGTCCGTGGCGGTCGTTCGGTCGACGACATTGCCCAGGTCATCGGTCCCGCTGAGCGTGACAGCGACGTTCGCGATGCCGTCTTCGCCGGCGTCAAAGCTGCCGTTGTCGTTGTCGTCGACCCAGACTCGACCGGACAAGCTCGATGGGGCGAGTTCGCCGAAGTTATGGTTGACGCCTTCGATGCCCTGGGGGAGGTTGATGTCACTGATTTGGTCGTTGGTCAGAGTTCCCGAGGGAGTTCCTACGGAATCCTTGCCGTCGAGGTAGCCGTTCGGTTGAGTCTCACGAATGGCATAGTCCCCAGGTCGCAAGTCGTCGAACGAATATGCTCCGGTGGCATCGGTCGTCGTCGTGAGGTTGACGCTTCCTCGGTCGTCGGTCCCGGTCAAGGTGACGGACGTCCCTGCGATCCCAAGTTCACCCGGATCGAGGACGCCATTGTTGTCGTTGTCTTCCCAGACGTGACCGCTGAGGCTCGATCCTTTGATCTCACCAAAGTTGTTGTTCATGCCGGACTCGCCGTGGCCGAGCACGACGTTGGAGAACTGGTCATTCCCGGCGATTCCTCCCGGAGTTCCGACGGTGTCCTTGCCGTCGAGGAAGTTGGCCGGTTGCTCAACCTCGCGGATCGTGTATGTCCCTGCCCGCAGGTCTTCGAAGGCATACAATCCATCCGTCCCGGTTGTCGTAGTCCTGTTGACGGTGTTGCCGAGTTCGTCGGTCCCGGACAGTTCCACGGTCACGCCGGCAATGCCCGCTTCGCCGATGTCCTTCGTGCCGTCGTTGTCCACGTCGTGGTAAACGTATCCGGACAGACCGCTGCGACGGACCTCACCAAAGTTGTTATCGGTGCCGTGGACACCAGGTTGCAAATGGATGTTGGAGAAATCGTCGTTCCCGACTGTCCCACCCTGCGTCCCAATGGTGTCCTTGCCGTCCAGATATTCGGCGGGCTGTTGCTCGGTGATCCGGTACGTCCCTGGTCGCAAGTTGTCGAACTTATAGGAACCGTCGAGGGACGTGGTCACCGTTTGGGTGATGATCTCGCCGACGTCATTCGTACCCGTCAAGGTGATGGCGACGCCAGAGATGCCGGGTTCCGCGGATGCTCCGGAGGTTTCCCGAATGCCGTTTCCGTTCTGGTCGAAGTAGACGTTCCCGGCAAGGCTCGCCGGTGGCGTTTCGCCAAAGTTGTTGTTCACCAGATTGTTGTCAGTGAGGTTCACTCGGATGGTATCGGTCCCCACGGAATTGGGAATCGGCGCCCCGTCCCGAGACTCTCGTCCGTCCATCAGTCCCGGAGGTTGTGACTTCTGGACGATGGTATACTCGCCAGGCACGAGACAGTCCTTGGGGATGTACTTGTATCGGACGACGAAGGAGGCTTCGG
Organism: uncultured Alcaligenaceae bacterium; assembly: GCA_964474955.1. Taxonomy (GTDB): domain Bacteria; phylum Planctomycetota; class Planctomycetia; order Gemmatales; family Gemmataceae; genus CAYRFQ01. The sequence goes on from CAYYUU010000413.1 coordinate 4,239, forward strand.
CGGTGCTGTTGATTCCCAGAAGGAGGTTCCCGCCACCAGTCGCGGTGGAACTGACCTCGACCGTTTTGGTGAAGTTGACCTCGCCTGTGCCAATGAACTCTTGGAGGTCCTTGCCGGTGAGAGTGACCGATTGGGTGTTTGCCACGGCCGTCTTGGGATCGAGGGCCTTGCCGCTCGTCCCCGCGAAGTCCAACACGCCGTCGAAGGCGGTGGCGTTGAAGCTGCCGGCGTTCTCCTGGACGATGCTTTTGAGGTTCACGCCCCCAGGACCTGTGAGGGTCATTGTCCCCGAGACCAGACCTGTGATCGCCGAGGGAACGAACGTGCTGTTGTTTTCGGCTTTGATGTCGCTGGTGATCTCGCCGTTGCTGATGATCTCGACTTCGACCAGTTCGCCAAGGTCCGGGTCGAACTGAGAGACGGCCTTGGTCACGTTAAATCCCGCGAGCATCTCGGGAATCGTGACAGAATGTTCGAGCGTTTGCATGCTCTGATCGATTGTTGGGTCGTGGTCGAACTGGTAGTACCCGTTCGCGTCGGTCTTGGTCGTGGCAATGACTTTCCCGTTGGCGTCGTGCAGCTCGATCTCGCTATTGGCGACGACCGTCTCCCCGGCGTCGAACACGCCGTTGTTGTTGAGATCCTGGTAGACGTGGCCGCTGATCGTGTTGCAACTCGGCATCCACCGGTCTTCCAGGGAGTCGAAGCCGGGACGGTGGACCGGTTGGTCAGCGCTGTTTGCCGAAGCACCTTGTCTCTTGGATTTGCGCTTCTTGCGGAAGAGGTGGTAGAAGAGCATCGAGAAGAAAGTCATCGGCAACAGCTCCTTCTTGGTTCGCCGTGTGGAAGCTGAGCAATTCGTTTGCTCGCTGGAGACCCATTGGATTTGCTCCCTGCGGCCGACCTCCCGAGTTGGTTTTTGTGTCGCGGTTGGCGGTCGGAGAGACTTTGGGTCCACAAGAAAAAGATATATGGTTCGACGGGTCGATTAGGTTATCGGCATTTCGCCAGGGAAAATTTGATGAATTTTTGCGGCTGGCTCAATTTCTTCTCAAGTTCGGAGGGAATAGGGAACTGGGAACAGGGCAAGAAAGACAAGAGACAAGAGACAAGAGAAAGACAGGACCTCACGCGAAGGCGCGAAGGGGCGAAGGAAGGAAAAAAGACGAAAAAAAAGCGGCGTCGAGCCACACTCCAACACAGAACCAAGCCAGGCGTTCTTTTGTCGAGTTTTTTGTTTGCACGGCAGAGCCGTGCAACGAGATCAGAGAGGATTCTTGTTCCACGGCAGAGCCGTGCAACACAAGGCCGCACGGCTCTGCCGTGCAACAGATCTTCCAAAACGGACATCTATTTCTTTCCCGTTCCCCGTGTGCCTACTACGAAAAACAAAGGCGACCGTTGCCCTGTCTCGCTCACCGACGTGACAGAAAGCTCTCGATTCGTTATCTTATTCACTGATGCAGCCTGCGTATATTTGCCGAACAGCCCCGCCTTCGGGGACCACCGAAACGCCTCCCCCGCGTTCTTATCGAGAGGTCTGCCATGAGCGCCGTCAAGATCCCTTGCCCACACTGTCCGGCTGTTTTGAACTCTCCCAAAGAACTCCCTGCCGGTCAACTCATCGAATGTAAGAAGTGTAAACACACTTTCCCCTACGACCCGGCCACTGCGGCTGTCGTACCAAGCATTGCCCCCTCGGACAATCCAAGTCCGCGAAAATCAGGTGCTCATCCGAAACCGAATCGGCAGCCTCCGAACAGGTCGCGAAACGTCGAGTCGCAAGAATCGTACGCCGAGGAACACGACGAATTTGTCCGAACCCGTGGGCAAAATCCGACCATGTTGACGGCGGTGCTGGGGGCGTTCTTCGGGTGCATGGTGTTGGGAGCCATGCTCGGCTTTGCTTTGTCGGGACCAAGCCAAGAGACCCTCGACAAGCTGGCCGCGATGAAAAAGAAAAAGACAGCGCCTGAAAAGAAGGAACCCGAACCGAAGACGAAAACCACACCCGAGACGAAAACGGCACAACCCAAAACGCTCGAGTTGAGGGACAGTTATCTCAAGGCGATCGAGGAAACCGACAAGCTGGCGCTGGCGTTGAACAAAAGGTTGGAGGATGAATTCTTTCCGAAAATTCCAACCGACAAGCCCGTTCCTCCCGACGTTGCGAAAGTTTGGCAGCAACGGATTGCCGACGTTCTTCCCAAGGTCCAGGCGACCAAGACGAAATCGGAAGAAGCTGGGAAGCTCGCCAGTGATGACCTCAGCAAGATCGAGAACGCCTTGAAAGCTCTCGAGAAGAAGGACGAAGAACGCGTGGCGGATCTCAAGGAGCAAGCGTCATCTGTCCAACAATGGCTGGGGACGTTTAACGTGGCCAAGAAAAAAGCCCAGGCTTGGGAAGGGTACTTCATGAGCGTGAATTGGCTTGTGGTCGGCACGGGATAGAGCTACACGTCG
>CAYYUU010000414.1:0-6700 GCA_964474955.1 uncultured Alcaligenaceae bacterium
CCTCCCAACTACCGCGGAGAACTCTGGAATATGGGGTCTAGCGGATGGGATTTTCCCTTCCGCGAAGCAAAAGACCTGCGCAAACATCCTCGATTGGTTGTAGAATATAGCTCCTCAACGAAAGCTGCTTGCGGGCCGGGAACCGATGGTTTCTTTCCGGTGACGGTCGTGTCCATCCAACCAGGCTGGCAAGCGGCAAGCGTTCAACGGGAACGCACAAACTAATCTGCTACATACGAGAAGGTAAGTGATAGAGCTGATTATTGCGGTGGTCATCGTGTTGGCCGCCTCCGCTCTCTTTAGTTGCACCGAAGCAGCTCTTTTCTCCTTGCCCATGAGTCGTGCTCGGCTCCTCGCCGAGCAAAGCGCGAACGGGAAGTTGGTCGAGCAAATCAGGTCGGATCTATCCAAGCCCATCACCGCCATCGTCATTGGCAACAACGTCGCGAACATCGTGGGAACGTTCTGGATCGCTGCCATCGCGACAACGGTTCTGGAGCCGTACCAACAGTTCTTGTTGTGGTTCCCTTACATCTTGACGATCATGGTCATTCAGTTCTCCGAAATTCTCCCAAAGAACTTGGGAGAGCGACACGCGGTTCTGATTTCCTCGGCGATGGCAAGACCCATCTACTATCTGACAATTGCGTTCACCCCACTGGTGTGGTTCATCCAAACATTCAACCGCCTGTTCCTCAAAGAAGACGAAAGCTCGACGACCGATGAAGAAGAGATTCGGGCATTGACGCGGATCGGTAAGGAAGAAAAAGCGATCGACCCGGACGAAGCTGAGATGGTCGAGCGAGTCTTTTATCTCGACGACCGCAAGGCCGCCGACATCATGACTCCCCGCGTGGCGATCAGTTTAGTTCGTGGCTACCAAACACTCGAAGAGTCCAAAGAAGATTTGTTTCACTCCGAACATTCCCGGCTCGTGGTCGTCGGCGAACGACTCGACGACGTCCAAGGCTTCGTGATCAAGAGCCATATGTTCGAAAAACTCGTCCGGAACGAAGATCTGGACACGCTGGTGAAAGATCTCGCCCATCCGATCTTGATGGTTCACGAGAGCATCCCCGCCGACCAACTCCTGGTAATGTTCCAAACTCGCCGAAAACATATTGCCGTTGTGCTTGATGACTATGGCGGCGTTGCCGGCGTGGTGACTCAGGAAGACGTCCTCGAAGTCATAAAGGGTGAAATCATGGACGAGACCGACACCGTCGAAGACCTCGCCGCCGAGGCCAAGAAGAATACCAAGAAACGCCTCAAGATGATCCGCGAGACGATTCGGCCAACCACTGCCGGCGACACTCCTCGGCTGAAGTCGGGAAACACCGGAGAGGTGGCATAACGCCGTCCACTCCTCCAACGTGGCGGAGGTGCGAACACGTGTCGCATTTTGGTACGTTGGGAAAATCGCTTTTCGCTCAGCGAAAAGTTTTTCGTTTGCTGTTCGAATTTCTTCCGATTGAGTGCGTCTTCGGAAGTCGCTTTTCGCTCAGCGAAAAGTTTTTTGTTTGCTGTTTGTCTTGAGAACAGGCATCTTGTTTGTTGCAAACAAATCCGAACAGCAAGATGCCTGTTCTACGAACAAAACACAAATGGGCAGGCTTTATTTTGTGCTCCTGCCTGCGACCCGAAACGATTGTCAATAGAAGCACTTTTCGCTTTGCGAAAAGCAACTTTTCTAATTCCAACACGGACACACATGCAGTCTATCTCTCCATCTGCCGGAGTTAATCACAATGTTCCGCCTCCTCTGTTGTCTCGTAGTGCTCGCCATTTCGGGAACCACACCGCTCGAAGCGGCCCAGAAGAAGTCCGGGAAGAAACTCAACTTCATCATCGTCCACGTCGACGACATGGGCTGGATGGATCTGGGTTGTCAAGGAAGCAAGTTCTACTTGACTCCCAACATCGACAAGCTCGCCAAACAAGGAATGCGATTCACGAACGCTTACGCTGCCGCAGCCATCTGCTCGCCAACTCGCGCCGCACTCATGACCGGACGTTATCCCGCACGTCTCGGAGTAACTGATTGGATTCGCGCGAGGTTCCAACGCGGCGGGATCGGAACTCCGAAACGTAATCCCACCGAATACGTCGGCGGACGAAATCGAAAACTACTGTGCCCGCCGAACCCGTATTGGATGGAACTCGAAGAAGTTACGATCGCCGAAATCCTTCGCGGTCTTGGGTACGCAACATGTCATATCGGGAAGTGGCACCTCGGCGACGACGCCTGGTATCCGCAACACCAGGGATTTCAATTGAATTTTGGCGGGTGTGATTATGGCCAGCCGCCGAGCTATTTTGATCCGTTCCGAAATAAACGTTTGGAGCAAGGCATTCCTGGGTTGCCGCCCCGAAAGAAAGGCCAATACCTCACGGATCGGGAAACCGACGAAGCCGTCAACTTTATCAAGAGGCACAAGAACAAGCCTTTCTTCTTGTATCTCGCGCACTACGCCGTTCATACTCCCATCCAGGCAAAATCCGATGTGACCGAGAAGTACAAGAAGCGACTCGCCACGATGCCCAAGAGCAACAGACAACGAAATCCCAAATACGCCGCAATGGTCGAGAGTGTTGATGATGCGATGGGGCGGATTCTTACGATCCTCAATCAACTCGAACTCGACGACAATACTGTGATTATCTTCACGTCGGATAACGGTGGTTTGTTGGGGCCGACGAATAACTTTCCGTTGCGAATGGGAAAAGGGCACGCTTACGAAGGTGGAATCCGCGTACCGTTAATCATTCGATGGCCGGGGACGGTGCCGCCCGGAAAGACCTCGGACGAACCGGTCATCAGCGTTGATTATCTTCCAACGATCGTCGAAGCGGCAGGCGCGAAAGTCCCCAAGAACCGTGAGATCGATGGCGTGTCTCTCGTGAAACACCTCCGTTCGGGAGGGAAAACTAAACTTCCACGCAACGCTATTTATTGGCACTTTCCGCATTATCGACATGGGAGTCCGTACAGCATCATTCGCAAAGGCGACTGGAAGCTCACCAAGTTTTACGAAGGCCCGCGGATGGAGTTGTACAACTTGAAAGACGATCTAGGCGAGAAAAACGACCTCGCCAAGAAACGTCCCGAGAAGGTGAAGGAATTACATGCGGACTTGCGAAAATGGCTCAAGTCCGTCGACGCGAAATTGCCACGACCTAACCCAAAGTATCAAGCGAAGAAGAAACGGTCGGCTTGGTCAGGCGTGCGCTTGTTTCGAGAATCGCGTCGTTCTATACTCCAGTACATCAAGAAAAGTCGCCTTTCGCTCCGCCAAAGAAATGTTCCAATGGTGACTTTTCGCGGAACGAAAAGCAACTTTTCCAAAGCTCACAATCCTTAACACGAGTTTCACCTCACAATCCGACCGGCCATGGTGATTACGAAATCGAAGCCCGCCCCCAATCGTTCGATTAAACTCCTCCGGCGACCGACGCCGGAGGCGGTCGGCATATTCTGCATAGTCCTCAATGACGAACCAACATCGTATGTGTTTCGGGAGATTCGTTGTGAAATCGGTGGCCGAGGATATGTTGTTCATCGCATCGGGCTCGGAGACGTATATTACGTGCGGACCGGCGCACCCCACGAATGCTCTTGTGAATGTTGGGGGTTTTTGTCACAGAGTTGTTGTAAGCACATTCTTGGGCTTTTGGCGTTGGAGAAGCGCGGGCTTATCTGACGGCGAGAAATCTCTTACCTCAACCACATTCAAGTTTTCCCACATCATCTCCCGAAGATCTGAAGAGTCCCGACTTTGGGAACACCTCTTGTTTGAAACGATGATTCGCTAACGAATCGCTTCTACCCCTTACAATTCTGCAATGAAAAGACAAGTGCTCTTCTCGAGAGTGGCTCGACAACAAGGAGGAATACGTCGTGGAGGAACACCCGTACGATTCGATTTCCGCGAACTCTCCAACACCGCCGGAATGGTCCACCGGTGGGCCTCACGTGGAGGAAGGCAAACAACAAACTAGTGACGCCATCGAACCCGAAGTGGTCACGATTCGGCTTGATCCTCCTTTAGAAACGCGACCGCATCCAAAGTTCGCCAAACCGCTCAAGACCTCCGTGAAGCAAGCCAAGTTGCTGAACAGTCCGCCGTGGGTGCGGACGCTCGGGAATCTCCAGATGACGGTCCAAACGCAGGCGTGGAAGTTTCCGACGATTGGCGAACCGATGGTCGCCGTCGCAGACGAGAAGGAGGTGGCGGAGGAATCCCCCTTACCTGAAGAAGACGGAAGCCAAAACCCGGAAGATGAAGGCCAGGAGAAAAAAACAAAGACGCGACTCCGACCACCGCCCGAGATGGTGAACGTCAAAGATCGGCTGTTGTATTTGCTCCAGACACCGCTCGAAGATTTGTTCAACGGGGCGGTCGTTGAGTTGCCATTCAAACCGTACCCGTATCAGGTCAAAGGGATCGCCTTTCTGATTCCCCGACATGCGGCGATGATCGCCGACGAGATGGGACTCGGCAAGACGGCCCAAGTGATCGTGTCGCTGCGACTCATGTTCCACAACGGCATGATCAACAATGCGCTAGTCGTTTGCCCAAAACCGCTTGTGGTCAACTGGACGCGAGAGCTTCGCCTTTGGGCACCCGACGTGCCTTTCGAAGTTGTGACCGGAGACGCGGCCATCCGGCGGGCGATTTGGTTCCACTCGAAAGCGCCTTTGAAACTGGTCAATTACGAAGTCCTCACGCGAGACGCCGAGTGGGCGTGCGACGAGAGCCTCCATTTCGACGTGGTCGCGCTCGACGAAGCCCAACGGATCAAGAACAAGCACTCCAAAACGGCGGAGGTCGTTCGGGGTCTGAACAGAACACGAAGCTGGGCGATGACGGGGACGCCGATCGAAAATCGGACCGACGACCTGGTCAACATCTTTGCGTTCGTCGACCCAGAGCGGATTCCGCCCGACACTCCCACCAGCATGTTACCTGAGTTGACGCAGGACTCGATCATCCGTCGCGTCAAGGAAGACGTCGTCGATGACATGCCGCCGAAGATCATCCAGGACGAATACATCGAATTGAATCCGGCCCAACGCGAAGCCTACGAACGGGCCGAGAAAGAGGGTGTCGTCTGCCTGAACGAACTCGGCGACACGATTACGCTCAACCACGTCTTCGAACTCGTGATGCGCCTCAAGCAGATTTGCAACTTTGATCCTTTGACTGGAGAAAGCGCCAAGCTGGAAGTCTTACTCGCGGACATGGCCGAGGTCGCCGAGAATAACCGAAAGGCCATCGTCTTCTCGCAATACGTCGCTCCGCTGGAAACAATGGCCCAGGCTCTCGCCGAGTACGGACCACTCCAGTATCACGGAAAGATTCCGCAGAAAGAGCGACAGCCCATCCTCGATCAGTTCAAACACGACCCGACCAAACACGTCATCTTGATGAGCTACGCAACGGGCAGCGTGGGTTTGAATTTACAGTTCACCAACTACGTTTTTCTGTTCGACCGGTGGTGGAATCCGGCCATCGAAGACCAAGCCATCAATCGAGCCCACCGCCTCGGCCAGAAAGAACAAGTGTTCGTGAAGCGTTTCATCAGCACCAACACGATCGAGGAGCGCATCGCCGAAATTCTCGACAACAAGCGGAAACTCTTCGAAGAGCTGATCGCACAGAACGGCCCACCGGCTTCCATGGGGCTGAGCGAGGATGAAATTTTCGGGCTGTTCGATGTGAAGTCACGCCCGAAGAAGGTAGAGGGTTGAGTGTTTTCGAAAGAGAAAAGGAAAAGGAGAAAGGAGAAAGGGAAAAGAATTGAGTTGAGAAATGTTGTTTTGGCCGAAGGCCAAAAACAACGTAGCCTGGGCAAACTGCCCACGAAAGCTTGAAAAGACGCATCAATCGCCGTCAGGTTCGGTCATGTCGACTCGGTCCCACGACGACTCGTCCAACACCTGCGTTATGGAAGGGGCTGCTGGTCCGCGTAACAATCCGAAACGAATTGCTGTTAGCCGCATGGCAAACACTGCCGCACTCGCGACGTTTCCTGCGAACGGCTTCAATTGCTCTACGAGCCACGCTTGTGCGGTATCCATTTCACGCTGGAATAGATTGGGCTTGCCAGCATCGACGACGGGAATGAGCCCCACTGGTCGGGTGCTTTGTGAGTTGCCAATCCCAGTTCCATCAAACAAAGATCGATCTGACCCAAGAAACTTTGATTGTCCGACGGCACAAGATTTCGGCCATGATGACAGACAAACAAGCAAAAGACATTCGCATGCATATCGCCAAAGATAATAGCGGCTATTTTCCAACCATCGAGTTGTACTTTCGGATCGGATGACTCCATGACCTTGACATAAGCCTCTGTAAACCATTCACGCCATCCGTGATGTGGGTTGAAGTCTCGCAAAAGCGCATCAAGCGACCAACTCGGATCAACCTTCGCCATGCTCTTTCCCTCCGCAGGTACCGTCACCTGAACTGGTTCGTCCTATCACAATGGCCGACTCTCAACTCCCTTCCTAGGCAAACCCAAGGGTATGAGGATGTATATCGCACCGAAACAAATGGTACACGCCACAATCACCGAACATATATTCGAGGTTGTTTCGGTCACCCATTTGAAAGATGTACGTCATCTTTGATCGACATCGGGGACAACTCGGAAGTCGGACTCCTTGGGGCCCTGTCTGCCAGCCACCCAATTT
>CAYYUU010000415.1:0-6698 GCA_964474955.1 uncultured Alcaligenaceae bacterium
CCCCCTTCCCCTCGCCCCGTCAACCCCCCCGCCGGCCCGGGGTCCGGGGGGGCCGCCCACAGCGTGCGTGTGGGCGAGGACGGCTTCGTTGATCCGCTTCGGCAATCCCGGTCCAGAATACACCAACCCGGTGTCCACTTCGACGAGGTCCGCACCGGCAGCGTGCATTTCGAGGGCTTGTTCGGGCTCGTGGATTCCGCCCGAACTGATGATGGGTAAGTTAGGCCAGCGTGAGCGAATGTCTCGAACGAGACGCTATGCAGTCTCGCTTGCCGCTTGGCCAATGAGTCGTCCCGATGGATTGGCGGCGATCGAACCGTCGACTACCACACCGGCCAAGGGAATCTCCGGGACAGGACCAACGACCGCTTCGATGTCCTCGGATTTGAGGTCAGCCGGAAGACACAAGAAGATCGGTCGTTTCGCCTTTTCTTCGGCGGCGAGTTCGGCAAGCGAACGGAGGTGCGAACGCCATTCTTGTTCCGACCAACCATCTTGAAGTTTCTGTTCCGTCGTCGCGATCGAGAATCCCGCACCGAACGGAGTGAGCTGCGCGATCATCTTCCGACATTCTTCGGTCGCAGAGTCGGGATTTGATCCCGGGTTCACCGCGAGGCGAAAGAGCAATGGAACGCCGGGAAGTCCTTCGCGTGCCAGCCGTCCTCGCACGGCCTCAAGACCAAGTGCGGCGTGGCCATCCGGATACCAAAGACCAAGTTGGTCGCATCGACGTACCACATTTGATTGGCCGAGTTGCGGACAGACACGAATCGGTCCGACCTCAATGAAGCCGATTCCAAATCGAGCGAGCGCTGGAAGGCCCAGAATTCTCGCATCCACTCCAACGCCAAGGCCGACGGAACCAGGAAACGTGATGCCTGCGACTTCCTTCCTCAATCTGGGATCGGGTCGCATGTGACCCAACAAGTCGATCACGAACCCTCCGCCCGGCAACCGAGCTAAATTTCCCACGAATCCCAGTGCAAAGTCTCGCGCGGTTCTGGCTGGCAGTCGAAACAGGATAGGTCTGGAAACAGTCCGGTAAAACCAGTCTGGCATCGTCGCCTCCTATTGCGGAGAAAATCGAAGGGACACTCGTCAACTATTTCACCGAAGGGACCGGCAAGATGCAACAAGAGAGGAAGATCCTGCCTGAACCTGAATTGCCCGGTTTGGCTCTTTTTTGGTACCATCATGGATGGAGATCCAAATTGATTAAACGTATTCAATAATCAGGAGGAATCACAATGGATATCGAACTAGAACGCCGCGTTGAATCGGTCCGAGAGCGACTCACCACACTACGAGACTCTCTTTGACATTGCTGGAAAAAAAGAACAACAAAAGGAAATGTCTTCCAAGATGGAGCAGCAAGGGTTCTGGGATAACCCGGAAGAAGCCCAAGCGCTCATCCAACGACTCAAGCCAATCAACGACGTCATCAAGGAATACTCCGAACTCGAATCGAAGGTCGAAGACCTTGAGACGATGGGCGAGTTGGGCGACGACGACGAAGCATTGGCCGAAGAATTCGTAGCCGAACTTCCCAAGTTGGAGGAGTTACTCGACGATTTCGAACTCAAAGCGATGTTCGACAGTCCCGCCGATAGTGGCAATGCCTACGTCCAAATCGTCGCCGGTGCTGGAGGGACCGAGGCATGCGATTGGGCGGCCATGCTGATGCGGATGATCGTCCGCTGGTGTGAACGGCACGAGTACAAAGTGGAGTTGGTGGAAGAACTCCGCAACGAGGAGGCGGGCATCCGAAATGCCATGCTTCACGTCAAAGGTAGCCATGCCTACGGATACCTCAAAGGCGAAACTGGCGTCCACCGTTTAGTTCGGCGAAGTCCTTTCGATTCGGCGGACCGTCGCCACACTTCCTTTGCCAGTATCGACGTCACGCCAGACATCGAAGGCACGATCGAAATCGAAATCCGCGACGAAGATCTCGAAAGGCAGGTGTTCCGGGCGGGTGGACCCGGCGGACAGCACCAGAACAAAACCGAAAGTGCCGTCCGCTACATCCACAAGCCGACCGGAGTTCGCGGCGAAAGTCGAAGCGAGAGGAGCCAACACAAAAATGATGCCCTCGCGCTGGCCCAATTGAAATCTCGGTTGTACCAAATCGAGGAAGACAAACGCCGCGGCGAGTTGGAACAGCGTTACGACGAGAAGGGCGAGGTGGCGTTCGGAAGCCAAATCCGAAACTATACGATGCAACCTTATACGCTCGTCAAAGACGTGAGAACCGGTGTGGAATCGGGACAAGTCCAGAACGTTCTCGATGGCGACATCGACCAGTTCATCCATGCCTATCTTCGCCACCAAGCCGAAAAGGCACAGAAGAAAAAAGCGGCGAAGTAATCCAAAGGAAAGGGACCTAGGCGGCAGTACGTCGAGGTCCCTTTTTTGTCTGGTCAAGTTAGTTTCCGCTTCGCTTGCGTTTCTTGTACTCGGCGATGATCTTCGCGGGATTGGCATTGAAGGCGTCTCGACAACCGGAGCAACACACGTAGTACGTTTGCCCGTTGTACGAGACCGCCATGGTTCCACGCCCACCGGTCACGACGCATTCGGGGCCGCGTTTCTTGGCTCCGAGTGCTTCGCCCTTCTTCGTGAACGCGACCATCAGTTTTTCCGAGAAGAGGGTTCGATTCGGAGGCTTCACTTTGTACCGGTAGAGGAATCGAATTCCACCACCCGCGATCAACATTTCGATCCGTTTCACTTCCTTCGTCTTGGCGTCTCTGTGTTCGAGCGTCAAACGAGTTCGTTTTCTCTTTCCTCGGAAGACGAGGTTCTTCTTGTCTTTGGTCGTCGCATGGAAGACGTACTCGTCCTTTTCGAGATCGTATTTGAGATCGCCACCAGTGATGACTTTACCATTTTTAATTCTCAGGTTGAGCCAACGATCCTTCCCTTTGAACTTCCATCCCCAGTCTGCTTTTTCTTTCCAAATGGCGAGTCTGTCGGTGGGCAGACTGCCGTGTCCCTTCCACTCTCCGATATAAACATTAAATTCTTCGAGGGCTTCTCGGATCAACTGTTGGTCATCATCGCCAGCACGGGCAACGATCGCCGTCAACATACCAGAACACACGAGGGCCAATGCGATGAGTCGTTTCATGAGCAGAAATGCCTCCAGAGCAAGATATTTTCGGAGCGGGGGCGAGCTGTTGCCGTGAGTGGAACCGGATACCCAAGTTTTGTTTTGGTAAAGTTGGAAAGTTGTTTTTTGCTCCGCGAAAAGCTCTCTATCTTTTCTGACTTTTCGCGGAGCGAAAAGCAACTTTCCCCAATTCGACACTCGTTGATCCACTTACACTCGGACCAAAAAACTCGCCGGAACGACCAGAGAACACGGAACACGGGACAAAAAAACAGCCCCATTGTTAGTGGGGCTGTTGGGTATGTTTGGTTCCAGCTTCCGGCCAGTTTTCTGGGAACGCTATGGCAACTCTAGCATATAGGCGGTGGTGTTGGCGTTGGCGGTGATGAGATGTTTTCCGTCGGGGGTGAACGTCATGTGCTGGACGAACCAATTGTCGTATTGACGCAGCGCACGAAACTCCCACGTCCGCAACAATTTCCCTGTGTTAGTCTCGAAGACCTTCACGACGTTATCTAGTCCCGTGGTCGCGAAGCGCTTTCCATCGTCGCTGATTGCCACGTCTGTGATGTCGCCATCATGAACTTTTTCGAGGGTCTTTAGAACCTTTCGTCCTGCGACCTGACAAATTTTGATTTCGCCCTTGGCATTCGAAACGACCAGCGTCTTGCCGTCAGGGCTCACTACGATGTCGCCGCACGAAACGTCTTTCCATATGGGCCAATCTTGTTTCTCTTTGGCGTACGTGTCGCCCTTTCGTCGGTAGAGACGAACGTTCCCTTTCTTTCCGCCAACGACGACCAGCGACGCCGCTTTGTCAGTTTCGATCGAGTTGGTGCCCGGATCGTCCGTATAGCCGAGGTCCTCGCCGGTTTCCAAGTTGAAGATATGGAACCGAGAATATCGGGCGCTGAGGGCATACGACGCAAAGAGTTTTTTCTCGCCAGGAATCGCCTTGATGTAAGGAACGGGATTCATGATCTTGCGGAAGTTCGCCAGGTGGCCTGCCGCTTCGGAGAGTTGTTGATAAGTCGCCAGGCTCCACCGCAGCAACCGTCCTGCGGATCGGTCCGGGTTGACCGGATCTCTACCAGAACTGACGAGCGTCTTGCCGTCGGACGCGAAGCTCAAGTTGATGACGGCCCCGGTGTGCCCAAGCATGGTTTTGCGTTCGGCCCCGGTCTTGAGGTCCCAAAGTTTGATCGTCTTGTCCGTCGCGCCCGTGGCCAACGTCTTGCCATCGGGGGAAACTCGAACAACCATCACGCTGCCGGTGTGTTCGGCCTGGAAAGGAATCTCATTGGTCGTGATCTCCCATAGCCGGAGGGTCTGGTCGACGGAGGCGGAAATCATGAAGGTCCCTTTCGGACCAAACGCCAGCGACATGATCCAATCTTGATGACCCCGAAAATCTTGCTCCGGATCACGGCGAGTCCCGTCCGGGAGTTTCCAGAGTTTCACGATTCGATCGCTCCCGGCAGACGCCAAATGCCGCCCGTCGGGTCGGAAAGCCACGACACTCACCGGGCCAGTATGTCCGGTCAGGCTGATCGGAGGACTCTCCGGGTTGACGATGTCCCAGACGTTGACGACGCGGTCCATGCCCGACGAGGCGAGTTTCGACCCGTCTTTATTAAACGACAGACACGTGACCGGTTCATTGTGGGCTGTCCAAGACCTCTGGAGCGCGCCGGTTTTTGGATCCCACGTTCGGATCATCCGGTCGACGTGCGCCGAGGCGATCGATTTCCCATCGGGCCGAAATCGGACGCACGAAGGCAACCCGCCATCAATTGGGATCGTCTGGAGCACCTTTGCCGAAGAAACGTCCCACACCTTCAGAGTCCGGTCGATGCTCGAGGAGACGATACGTTTGCCGTCGGGGCTGAAGTCTGCCGAAGTGATGCTGCCTTTGTGCCCTTCAAACGTCTTCAAGGCTTTGCCAGATGAGGGGTCCCAAAGTTTGAGCGTTTTGTCGCCTGAAGCCGTCAGCACCAGATTGCCTGCTGGATTGAACTTGGCAACGGTCAACGGTGCGGTGTGACCTTCCAAATCGACGACGATTTGTTTCGTGTTCACGTCCCAAATTTTCCCGGTTCGATCCGCGCTGGCCGAGACGGCGAGTTTGCCGCTGGGGCTGACGTCGACTTTCCAAATGTTGCCCTTGTGGCCAGTGAACTCTCGCGACTGAGAGACCACATCGAGCGGCCACCGTCGGGCCGTGAAGTCTTTCGAACCCGACGCGAGTTCCGTCCCGTTGGCGTTGAAGACCAAAGACGTGACCGCGTCGTTGTGTCCCTTAAACGAGTTCATGAGTTCGCCGGACGTGGCATTGTAGAGGCGGATGACTCCGTCGGTGCTCGCCAGGAAAAGGATTTTTCCTTCCCAGTTGAAGGCGCTCTGACGGAATCGAACGAAGACGCTCGGATTCTGAATAGTGAGGATTTCGGGGTTGGTGTCTGCGGGCAAGCCGGGCACGGCGACTTTGTAGAGTTTGACGCCCCCCGAATAACACCTTGCCAAAACTTTTCCGTTGGGGCTAAAGGCGACATGATGACTCGCCCCTAGGAGGTCGTTTCTGGACCAATACGCTTGACGAAAAGGATTCTCCCACACGTCGGGATATTGCCAAAGGGCTACCGTCCCGTCTCCCGAGGCGGTCGCCAAGTAATTCCCGTTCGGGCTGAACGTTATCCACTCGACCATGTTCTGGAAGGCTTTGACCGATCGCTTGAGTTTCCCCGTCTCGGTCTCATAAATTCGCATGGCGTTATCTTGCCAGCCCGAGAGCAAGTATTTCCCGTCTGGGCTGAACGTGATACACTTGACGTAGTTTCCATCGCCCTTCATCTTGCGAACGGTCTTGCCAGTTTTCGCATCCCAGAGATGCACGAATCCGTCTCCACCCGCCGACGCCACGAGCTTCCCCTTGGGATGAAACGCGACGGCCCGAACCGGATCGTTATGTCCGACGTATCGCGTGGCTTCGTGACCGTTTTCCATGTCCCAAAGTTTCACGGAGCGGTCGGTGCTGCCGGTCGCGAGATACTTGCCGTCGGGAGAGTACGCGATGGCATCGACCGGACCGCTGTGGCGAAGTCTCAAGTTTCCAAAAATCTTCGCGACGTGGTCTGGAACTTCCGGCCCTTGGTAGGGCAATTGCCATCTCGCTTGGATAAAGCCGTGTCGGGCTTGCAACAGTTTTCCATTCGCAAGAGCGTTGTTGGCTCGGGCAGCGATCTCTTCGGCCTTCTCCATGAGTTCCGGCACGAAGCGTTTCGCTGCCCCGCTCTTGACTAGCGCATTGTGCTCGGCCTTGTACTTGGTCTGGAGTTGAACCCCCTCGTCCTTGGTCGGAAGCTTCGACGTTTGGGCAGCCGCGCCGGAGGCGCTCAGACCCAACACGAACAAACATAGGAAACTCTGCCAGAAGGCACGAAGTCTCCAGCATCCAGGACAGTATGCGGTATCGGACATATCATTTCCCTCGGCGGGCACGTGGTTGCAAGTACAAACTTTGGGAGGTAATTTTGGCAAACCGTGACGATCATTCTACCAACAATATGACGAACCGACAGGCGGGGTT
>CAYYUU010000416.1:0-6695 GCA_964474955.1 uncultured Alcaligenaceae bacterium
CCAGAATGTGTGGGAACACCATACACTGGAACAAGGCCGTCCGGCAGCCCATAATTGCTATCAACATCTCCAACCGGGAGCATATCTCCGCGCTCCCGTTCCCGACGGTAATCACCCGGATCCCGCCTACATCGAACAGGTTCGTGTCGATCCAGCTTCCGGTCCAAAAGTCCTCTATACACATCGGGCATTTGAGGGGATATTTGAAGAGGCTGGATTCGAAGTCGTATACTTGGAGTATTATGACGAATACGGGGTTTTCCATTACACTAATTGGGATCCCGCACGAGGGAAGATTCATCGGTCTCGTCGATTCGACGACAGAAATCAAGATGGCGAGTTGAGATATACGTCTTTGATATTGGATGCGTGTAAACGTTAATCCGCTTTACGCCGACCTTCCCAGAACCCAGTCATGTGTTCACCTGAAGCGTATAATCTATATCGTTCTGGAAAGGGAATTCATGACAACGAAATTGCTCCCACGGACGGGACTCCTGCGGTTTGCCAAACGCATTTTGACGAAGTTCCGAAATGTCGCTGTCCAACCCGGTCCCAAACCAAGAATCTATCCGACGTATGCCGCGGCTTGTCAGGCCTGCGAAGGGTGTGACTACGAATTTGATCAAATCGTCCAGACGGTCCATCAGAAAACCATAACTCTCCGCGAGAAGCTATCTCATAGTCCAACGCTTTCTATCAACAGCCAGGATACCCAACTGTTGATGGGGCTCGAACTCGCGAAACAGTTACGACCCGGTGACGCCATTCACGTACTGGATCATGGTGGTGCGTGTGGGGCTCATTATTTTACGGCCAAGGCATTTCTTGGAAACACGTGCTCATTACGTTGGCATGTTGTGGAAACCCCCGCAATGGCAGCCAAGGCCAAAGTTCTGGAAAACGACGAACTCAAGTTCCATCCCACTCTTATGTCCGCCAAAAATGCATGCCCAGCGCCGGACCTCGTGTTCTCGTCCGGGACACTTCAGTGCGTTCCGGAACCACACGCCACGTTGCAAGAGTTACTTTCCTTCCACAGCCCATATATCCTATTGAATCGACTCGGACTCAACTCGGGAGCAAATGACGTTATCACCGTCCATACTTCCCGCCTACGAGATAATGGACCCGGCCCACTCCCCGAGGGAATTCAAGACTGCGAAGTCCGCTATCCGTTCCAGTTCATTAGCAAGCAAGCCATTGATCAAGCCATCCTAAGAGATTACGACCTCAGGCTCCAGTTCGATGATCCATCCGGGATTTTCCAGGTCGGTCCGGACCAAATCGTCGGGTGTAGTTATCTGCTCCAACGACGAAATTAATGACCACAAGGACAGGGACAATCCTGTCCTTTTTTTTCCCACCGCGAATCATCACCCCGCCCTTGGGGCCTTCAAACACCAACTCCAAATTCCAAAATCTGGCAGAGCCCCCATTGTGCGAACGCAAACTGTTCGTAACACAAGAGTTGTGCTAAGGTTGGATTTTCAGCGGGAGAAATACTCTTCTCTTGATCGGGCGCCCTTGTGTCGTAGTCAAAAGGAAATCAACTAGATTTAACAGCGTTCCATTGCGAGAACTTGGATGAGAGAAGTGGCTCAGGGAATTTGGAAGCTGTCTGGCTTCCACAAATATGCGGTGAACGTGTATCTCGCGGGTGACATCGTCATCGATGCGGGGACGTGGTGGGCGAAGGGGCGGCTCCTTTCGCAGCTGCGTGCGCGTGCGGTGCGGATGTTAGCCCTAACACATTGCCATCCTGACCATCAGGGCTCGGCTGCGTTTCTTTGCGAGCGGCTCAAAATCCCATTGGCGTGCCACGAGGCCGACGTGCCCGCCATGGAGGGCAAAGAAAAGATGTATCCCAGGAATCGATTGATGACTTTGGGAGAGATATTTTTGGCGGGCCCGCCGCATCGGGTCTCACGCGTCCTCCGGGATGGCGATGTCGTTGGTGACTTCCAGGTGGTCCACACGCCGGGGCACACTCCCGGCCATGTGATCTACTTCCGTGAATCGGATCGAACGGCGATCGTCGGAGATCTACTCGCAAACTTCAACGTATTGACGAGACGGGTCCAGGTTGGCATTCCTCCATGGTTCTTTTCCTTCGATTGGCGACAGAGCCGACTGTCGATTTCGCGGCTCCTGAAATTGAAGCCGAAACTCGTGTTATTTGGACACGGTCCTGCCTCCACGGACATCCGTGCAATAGGTCGCTTTGCCCTCGGTGACTAACTTACCATCTATATGCTTGATGTTTTCCTAGTTTTGATCTTGATTGTTGTGTTCGCGAGTATGCTCACGCAGGCCACTTTCGGCTTTGGTCATGCCCTCGTGGCGATGCCGATTCTATCCTTATTCCTGAGTGTTCAGTTCGTGTCGCCCTTGGTGGCGTATCTCGGGTTTACTGTATCGATGGGGATTTTGTTAAGTGAGTGGAAGCATATTGATTGGAACCACTGTTGGAAATTAATCATCGGTGGTGTGGTGGGCGTTCCCATCGGACTCATGTGGTTGAATGAAGCGCCAGAAGAGTGGATAAAATGCGTGTTGGGTATCGTGATTGTAGGATTTGCACTCTTTCAGTTGTTTACCCCACGAGGCATTTATTTGAAACAGGAAGGAACTGCGGGGGCGTTCGGACTCGCGGCGGGGCTTCTGGCCGGAGCGTATAACACGGGTGGTCCTCCGGTCGTGCTTTATGGCACATTTCGTCATTGGCCGCGAGACACCTTTCGAGCCACGATCCAAGGATTCTTCCTGGTCATCAACCCAATCGTTCTCGTCGGTCGCCTCGTCAACACCTTCTCCGGTCCAACGTGTTTCGGATATCAGTTTGCCTCACTAGTTCTCGCTTACTATGTTGCTGCGTTTCCAGTGGCTATCCTGGCTATCGTTCTTGGTGGCCTGTTGGCCAGGAAATTCGCGAGTGAACGATTCGCCAGATACGTTCATGTATTGTTACTTTGTGTGGGGACCATGTTGTTGATTCAAGCAGTGTATGGATGGTGGTATTGATGCCAGTATGTGCAACGTCACATTTTCCATTAGGGACGGTATCCCAAGAAAGATGTGTCACGTTATCTTCACTGGTCTCAATCCTTGCAATCACTCGCTGACCCACAAGAGGAATCCACAATGGCAGACACAGCCCGCGACCGTTGTCCGACCTGGGTGAATCTCACCCTCCAGGGTTTGATTCTCTATTCGGTCGTCACGATTTGTTTGGAGACCATGCCAGAATTGGAAAAGTACAAAGCGTTCTTCCGATATTCCGAAATCGCGATTACCATACTATTTACTCTTGAATACGTCGTGTTCTGGGTTTTTAGTACTGAGAAATGGAAATATCCCTTTCAGTTTTATTCGATCGTCGACTTGTTCTCGATTTTGCCGTTCTACCTAAGTCTTGGCGTTGACTTACGGGCGATGCGTGCGTTGCGATTCTTGCGGATATTCCGCATCCTGAAACTGGGACGCTACAGTGAGGCCGCGGGGACATTAAGTTTAGCGTTTCGGCGTTGTGCTCCAGAACTTGCCGTGACGGGATTGATGACGATGTTGGTGATTGTCGGTGCCTCGATGGGGTTGTACTATGCGGAAAACCCTGATAATTCCGAAGATTTTCCGAGCATTCCGGGAGCGTTTTGGGTAACCATTGTGACCCTCACGACTGTGGGATATGGTGACGCGGTGCCGAAAACCGTTGCGGGAAAAATGTTGTCCATCGTCGTCATGCTTGCTGGAATTGCTTTGGTCGCCATTCCGACGGGTTTACTCTCCAGCCAATTGACGGAGATATTGCGAGAACGTCGCGAGTCCCAACAAGAGCGCATGAAAAGTTTGGTGCATTATCGAGACGATTGATTTTGCCCTAGTGTGTTGATGGCGGAGGCTAAACTTCATGAAAGTCCTACTCAATCACAAAGTGATTTGCAAAAAACAGTCTCACAAATTCTCGGTCGTGGTCGAATGCCCTTTTCGGCCTGAGCGTAACTTCCTGTTCGTGTTCCGAGATGAAGAGGCAAACGCGGATGACTGCGCATTGATCGTAGAAGACGTTTACGGATGGGACGTGACGAACCAAGAACTCCTCGTGCGTACCATGGAATGGAACCTCGACGAATGGTCTCGGAAGGACGCTAAACGCCCTGAAGATTACCTCGAAGATGTGAAGGCCCAACTGGTTAAAGTGGCTGGGTGCAATCATATTCCGCCGAATGCGAAATGAGAAACGTGGTGCTTCCTTTTTCACAAGCCTGAAACGCGAGCGAAGGACAAAGCCAGCGCCTTCGCTCGCGTTTCACGATTGTCGAAAAGCCACAATCCACAATATACGGATCGCCTTCACTCCATTCTTCCAATTCAAATATCGCAAAACGCCTTGACCCAACCAACGCTCCCGCATGACAATCGGTTGTTGGGATTGCTCCCCACTCCATAGACATTGAGACCACCGAAAGCCGCACCCATTGATAAGCTCATGATTCCAAAATATATTGCCAGACATGGCTTGATGCGTTTCCTCGGAGAATTCGAATCCGCCGACGGCAGGCCGTACACTCGCGGCGATGAAGTCGTCGTCCGGACCGAACGCGGCCAAGAGTCCGCCGAAATCCTCTGCGAAGCCAACCCAAAAGTCATTGAGTTGATCGCCGAACCCACTACCGGGGAGATCGTCCGACTCATGACCGAGGAAGATCTCGACCACTCTTTCAGCCTCCGCAAAGCCGAAATGAGTGAGTTCCACACTTGTAATAAATTTATCGTCAACCGGAAGTTGCAAATGGATCTGGTCGACGTCGAACACATCTTCGGCGGCGAACGCATCATCTTCTATTTCCTGGCCGAGAAACGAGTCGACTTCCGAGATCTCGTCAAGGACCTCGCACGCGAATATCGCACGCGAATCGAGATGCGACAAATCGGGGTCCGAGACGAGGCGAAGTTGTTGGCCGACTACGGCGACTGCGGCAAGCCCGTTTGTTGCAACACCCACATGACGGTCATGCCACCAGTCTCGATGCGGATGGCCAAGCTGCAGAAATCCACACTCGACCCGGCCAAGATTTCTGGGCGTTGCGGTCGCCTCAAATGTTGTCTCCGGTTCGAGCAAGAAGTCTACGAAGAACACCAGAAGGAACTCCCGAACCCCGGCACTCGCGTCGTCACGAACAAGGGCCAAGGCAAGGTACTCTATCAGGAGTTATTGGCCCGACGGTTGTTGGTGGAATTCGAGGACGGACGGCGGATCATCGTGACCCAGGATGAAATTTTGACCACCCTTAAGTGAATAGGAGGGTTTCGATTTGTCAGGCCATTTGTACAATGGCGGGATGAAGGTCGGGGACGAAATCAGATCACAGAGAGGACATTAGTTCTCCGGACGGTCGGGGAATGAAGAGGACAGGCCATGTTTGACGAAGGATTGGCGGAGATCGTCCAGCGCGATCCTCGTTATGCTTACGAAGCGTATGAGTTCGTTTTTCATGCTCTGCACTACACCCAGAAAAAGCTCGGACGGCTCCCCCAAGAGGAAGCCGCCGAAGCCATGGAGATTGCCTCGGCCAAGGCCGAACACCACGTCAGCGGCCGGGAGTTGGTCGAAGGAGCCCGCGACCTGGCCTTGCGTGAATTTGGCTACATGGCTCGGGTCGTCTTCAAATTGTGGGGCATCAACAAGACCGACGACTTTGGCAACATCGTCTTCAACTTGATCGAAGGCGGTTTGATGAGCAAAACAGACCACGACTGCCAGGAAGACTTCAACGACGTGTACGACCTGGATGAGGCCCTCGTTCAGGGCTATCGAATCGAACTCACTCGCGACGATCCCGAGGGCAACCGATGACGACGGCCCGTTTACGTGTCTTGATTTTCGCCATTTTGTTCTTCGGCTGGATCAGTTGGCTCGGCGTCATGGCCTGGCGTTCGACCGGGATGGTTGTGGTCTCGCGGGCCCAAATCCTGACCGCAGACGCCGTCGTCATCGCGAAAGTGGAGGCCGACGCGGGCAAGCCGTACTCCGAAGTGACCATTAAAGAAGTGTTGGACTCGACCGGCAAACGCCAGATTCACCTTGAGGTCCCGGAGACCATCAAGGGACTCCACGAACTTAACAAAGAGAACGGTTGGAAGGGAGAAGGCGATTACGTCGTGCCTCTTGTATACACGGGTCAATCGTTTGAGGTGCACGCCATCCCAAAGTCACCTGGGGCGAGACCTGACCCGCGTATGCGAATCTATCAAGTCGATAGGCAGGTCTTTGCCCAAGTCCAATCGTATTTGGCCGCGAAAAAGAACTGAATGTCAGGTTTTACGTTGTGAGATGGGAGCGTGACGGCGTTCGGTACAAAAACAAAGACAAAGATACGCAAGCGTC
The DNA here is from genome assembly GCA_964474955.1 of uncultured Alcaligenaceae bacterium. Taxonomy (GTDB): domain Bacteria; phylum Planctomycetota; class Planctomycetia; order Gemmatales; family Gemmataceae; genus CAYRFQ01. Next base: position 6,389 of record CAYYUU010000416.1, read on the forward strand.
AGCTTCGCTGACGCACTCCATAACAAAAACAAAGACAAAAATAAATTTCGCGTTCCACGGCCTGGGTCACGTTCCAAGACAAGCCCTCCGTTTCCTCCTGGTAAACTACATTCATGCGAAAGTTCAAAATTGGTGTTGCCCTCGAATCGTTCGCATTGCGACTTCGGCGGGCCATCGAAAAAGCATCGGAATTAGAGTTCGACGGCATTCGCGTGACGGGCATGGGCGAGCTCGCTCCCCAAGACATTGGCGAGACCGGACGCCGCGAGTTTCGAAACGTTTTGAAGTCGCGAAATTTTGAAGTTGC
>CAYYUU010000417.1:0-6694 GCA_964474955.1 uncultured Alcaligenaceae bacterium
AAAGACTTCTTGGGCCATTTGTCCTCCATTGTCTGTTGGTAAGGACCGTCCCCACAGTTCGTAAGCTCACTCGACTTAGAACGTTGGGGGAAAATAGATATTGGAAAGACACGGGTGAGGGAGAAAGGTTCTGTGGGAAGCAAGAGTGTTGAGGTGGGATGAAGCTAGAGGGTGGCGCTCGAGTCCCACGAGATGGAGTGCCTCTTCTTTCGGTGGGAGCTTGCACTCCGCACAGAATGCGTGCTGCCTGAGATACCACTTGTGGAACTTGAACCAGTGTGCCATTCTGAGTGCTCGCTGCTTTGGCTCCTTACGCCTTACGACGTCGGTCAACTTGCAGTCAAGCTGCTTCCGCTCTTGGACGGCCTTGAACTTCTTGGATGTCTTTGGAATAACGAGCCATCCTCCTTTGTTTGAAGTGCACTGTTGTCTACATCGCAATGGAAGACAGAAGATTGTGGTGTCAAACGAAAATCAAGGAGCTCTATTTCTCTTTCTCGCTGGCTTTGGACGTGTGTTGTTCCCAAAATTGATCAAGAGCTGTTGGGCGGGCTTTCGGGTTGGTGCCATTAGGAAGAAGGCGGACTTGAGCAAGTTGGTCTTTCTGTAGTTTCGCTTCCGTTAAGTCCGCTTCTGTCAGTTTCGCTTCTGTCAGGTCTGCTCCTGTTAGGTCTGCTTTGAGTAATTTGGCGTTGTGTAAATTCGCTCCTCGCAAGTTCGCTCCTCGCAGGTTCGCTCTTGTCAGGTACGTGCCTTGCAAATACGCTCCTTGCAGGTCCAAGTATTGAAGATGTTGTGCCGAATCGTATCTCTGCCAATCTCGTTGCCCACACAACCTCGCGATCCAAGTCCCAGCCACACGCTCGTCAGGGTCGTCTCCCCAATTGATTTCGCTTACCTTTTCAGTCACTTTCGCACAACAAGACAGCGTGGCCAACAACGCTTGCTCTGCACAGATTGCTTGCCGATTCATTTCCTGGAATGTGGGAATTTTGGCTGATAGTTCGTGCATGGGCATCCCACTGACGCGGAACATGTAACTGATGAGATCTGCAAGTTGGTCCTGCCATGCCGTGACTTCCTCTTTCTCTTGAAGCGAAATCTCTCGTTCGAGGAACACACAGAGGTCTTCATCAATCCGTGCTGGCCCACAAAGCTCTACCCATTTGACGAGTGCTCGCTCAGGATTCCAAACAGTGCGATCTGCGATAGTTTGTTCGTTACGTCGAAGTTCTTTGAGGAGCCGGACAATCTTCTTGGCAGTGAGGTACTCGGCGAAACTTTTGTGCGTGAACTCAAACGTACGGTGTTGCTGCGGACCGTATCCTTTCGGCGCGAGAAAAAACGCCAGCATGAGTTGGACGATTGCGAATTCCTGGTTCTCTTCCAATTCCTTCAGCAGGGCTTGTTGTTGTTCTGTCAGTTTAGCGGCGATATCCTGAGATGTTGCTGTCCTCGTCGTTCCCGAATGCCAAGCCGACACCGCAATAATCTCAAGAAGCTCTACAACCTGGGCAGAAGTCAACTTTCCAAGTGCTGGGTGCCTTTTAGCAATCGGGTCATAATCTCGATCAACAACCCGAGAGAGCAGACGCCGGTAGATTTGGTTGATGTTGTCCGTGGCTTCGACCTTCCCATCTGGACTTTCTCGGCGACTCAAAGCGAACAAGCAATTGAGGAGCGGTTGTGTTGTGATTTCGTGCAAATGGTCTTGTTTGACATCTTCTGGCATTCCATCCCAGTTCTTCCCTTGCACTTTCCCCCAACGTTTCCACCATTCGTTCCGTTGATCGATTCCCAACAGGCCCCCAGCGTCTTCCCAAGCCCCCTCGTTGATCTCTTTCTCCCAGAGGTGGTACGGCAAGAGTTTCAACACTTGCTTGGTGTCTCGGAACTCTTGTTGCACTGCATAATCCACAGCCACTGGACGACCACTGAGCAACACCTTGACCCGATCTTCCTTGGTCCCACCCATGTCCAAGTTCCATTGCTTTACGGCCTTGTCAACGTGATCGACGAATTGAGCAATCGCGGTTCGAACGCCTGTCCCTGATTTGGCCAATTCATCAAGCCCATCGAGAACTAACAGCAACCGTTGTTTCGAATCCTTATGAAGAAGAGGTGCAATTGGTGGATAACCCGGAAGCCGTTCACACAGGTCCTTCAACGACGAGGTCAAGCTGTCCTTCAGGTTGAAGTAATCGCTGTGGAGCGGGACGAATAGCACATGCCACTCTGGGCGATAAGCAATCTGAGCGGCGAAGCGTTTGGCGAAGCTCGACTTCCCAGACCCCGGCCCACCTTCAAGAATCCGGACTGCGTCATTGCCGGGCGCGTCGAGCCATTCCTGCAGGTGGTCTTCAACCATTTTTACAACGCGAGTCCTTTCCTTTTCCTCGTCTGGGTTCGTTGGTTCTTGGTAGGCGCGAAGATCGACATAGACCTCATTTAACCGAAACGTCTGGTCGAACAGAAGTGGGTCGGCCCACTCAACAAGGAGAGACTTATACGTTTCCCAGTTGTGAACATCGAACGCTGCCGGAGTGAAAGGCGTATGGGCAACGTCTTGGATCAGTTTGTATTTTTCAGGCTGCTTACGCCATTCCTCATCTAAGGCTTTGGTAAACCTCGTGGGGAACGTGTTGAAGACGCGTGTGTCCTCACGATACCATTGCTTTTTGGTGTGCCAGGCCTCAATTCCTTGCCAAGCCGTCTTGAACCACCCGGTATCTGCTGGGTTCTCAAAAAACTTCAGGTTCGCAATGGGTGGGTCACGCTGAAATGCTTGTTCGAGAACCTGCGGAAGTTCCTCAGATACGATCTCGAGGTTGTATTGGTTGAGCAACTCTTCGTTATCCCGAAATGTGTTCATCACCGCTTTGGTCAATGCCCTGGCCACCAACGTCCAGAACGTTGCTCCCGGGTCTTTCTCGAACTCAACGCACTGGATCGCGTCGACGAATCCGTCAATTGTTGCCGAGAGGGCCAGGATATTCCCAGCGAAAATCGCTGTCCCTGCTCCAACCGTGGCTTTGAACATCGATTTGATGCTCTTCTTGAAATCGAACTTGATGGGCTTGAATGCCCAGTGCTTGGGCTTTTCCGCCTTCAAGCCCGGTTCCGAATCTTGCTTTGCTTTGGCTTTCGAGGACTGAGATTTCTTGGTTGATTTCTTCGCCATTGGTTGAGTCTGCCAAGAAGAACGGGGGGGGAATACGATGAAGATATGCTAACCCTCATTGCCTGTCTTGGCATTAAAATTCCGGGGTTTGGTAAGCGAGGCCCCGATAAACTCCGCCGGCTCTGGATGATTCTTCCTCTTCTCGCTCCGTCCGCAAACACCGGTCTGGGCATATCGTCGTTTGGTTCTCTCACACCACGTTCAGCAATCTGTCTTTTTCGTTCCTGCCGCGAACTCCAAACGCACACCAGTCTGCTAAACGTTTCCACTCCGCACAATTTCTTTTCCAATTTTTTCTTCCCCTCCAAACAAAACGTCCGCTTTTTAAGAAAGGCGGAGCGGTGTACAATACAATTCTCCCTTTTTTCTTGCCACCGTTCTGACTACGCACGCAGTCTCAACCAAGAGCGTCAATTCTGATCCGGGTCCAGGACGGATTCTGTTTCGGAGTTGCCTCCCATGTCAAGTGCCCAAAGCCACAGAAGGACGGACCTTTTCTGATTGGAGGTGCCTGTTCCATTCATGGAGCGAAACATGAAGCAGACTTGGGTAAATCCGAAGACGATAGATTCGCCCGTCTCGAATTGTCCAAAACCAAGTTTTCACCCGTCAACGAACTGTTCGGCTTCTTCCGTTTTCTATCATTGGAGCACGACAACGAACCAAATGTCGTGGGGAGGGAATTGTTCGGCCTTGCTCGGCGTCAAGTCGCCGCAGATGCCTCGTCGAAGAGACGAGTGGCTGCAGTTCGTTCATCCCGAAGACGTTCCACAGGTGCAACGCGCCTGCGGCAAAGACAACGAACACTTTAACGTCCTGGCCTACCGGGTCCGCAGGTCCGATGGGCAGTATATTTCTGTGCAGGACCAGGCTGGGATGGTCACGGCATCTTCGGAACCCTATTGGTTGGGATGTATTTCTTCCCCTCCGATCGAAGTTGCCAGTAATCCGTTTCAGCAAATTGTCGAAACCGCGCCCCTGGGAATTTTGGTGGCTGACCCGAGCGGAAACATTGTCTTTGCCAACCCGCGCGCTCGGGACATTTTTGGCTACTCGCTGGAGGAGTTTCTCGGCCTGTCAGTGGAATCTCTTGTGCCGGAGTCCTTGCGCGAAGCCCACCGAGAGCATCGCCAGCAATACGCCGAGAATCCCGAATCGCGATTGATGGGAGCGCGTCAGTTCATGGCGCTTCATCGCGACGGGAGCGAAATCCCGGTCGCCGTGGGGCTCAATCCGTTGGACATCGAGGGCGAGTCGTACGTCACGATCAGCGTTCTCGATCTTTGGGAAAACAAAAGAGCCCAACAAGAGCTGGCGAACTTTTTCCAGCTCTCGCCCGATCTGCTGTGCATCGCAAGTTTCGATGGCCATTTTCGTCGAGTCAATCCGAGCTTCGAGCGAGTGTTGGGTTACTCTCAGGAAGAGTTAATGGCCAAGCCCTATCTTGGGTTTGTTCATCCGGAAGATCGCGATTCTACCCGGGTCGAGATGGAGAAGTTGTGTCAGGGAATCCCCACGATTCGGTTTTGGAATCGTTTCCAGGGGACCGATGGGCAGTACTATTGGTTTGAATGGAATGCTATGTCGATGGTGTCGCAGCGGCTCGTGTTTGCCGTCGCGCGAGACATCACCGAGCGACTCGCCATCCGGGATCAACTCCAGGCTCGCGTCGAACGAGAACAAGCCATTTTGGACAACACCTCAGCGGTGATTTATGTCAAAGGAGCCGACGGAAAATATCAGTTCGTCAACACGGCGTTTTCGGACCTCTTCTCGATCAGTTTGATGGACGTCCTGGGGAAGTCGGACCACGACATTTTCCCAAGCGATGTGGCGCAGACGTTCAGCCAGAATGATGCCGAAGTTGTTCGGACCAAGCAACGACTACAGATGGATGAGATTGCCCCGCACGACGACGGGCCGCATTCGTATATCTCCGTGAAGGTGCCGCTTTTTGATGCCAACGGGGATGTATGTGCCGTCGCAGGGATTTCGACGGACATCACCGATCGACTCAAGATTCAGAAGACCGAACACGAGTTGCGGATGGCTCACGAGGTCCAACAGAGGTTGTACCCCGAAGAACCGCCGAAGTTGCCGGGGTATTTGATTGCGGGGGCTTCGCATCCCATGTCGGAACTGTGCGGCGATTATTTCGACTACATCGTTTTGGATGGAGGGAATCGAGTCGTCTTGACGGTGGGCGACGTGAGCGGGCATGGCCTCGGGCCGGCCTTGCAAATGGTCGAAATCCGGGCGTTGATTCGGATGCTGCTCTCGCAAGGGAACGACATGGTGACGACGCTCGAACTCGTCAACCAGATGATCATGCAGGACAAGGTCGAGTCCTCCTTCATCACTCTGTTCATGGCAGAGATCAACGGACATGATCGATCCTTCCATTACGTCGGGGCCGGGCATGATGCGTGGGTCGTTCGCAAAGGGCAAGAGGTCCAGCGACTCGATAGCACGGGGTTTCCGCTTGGCATCATGGACGTCGGCGAATTTGAACAAGTTTCGTCGATCCCGCTGCACTCGGGCGATGTCCTGATGATGTACACCGATGGCGTGAACGAAGCCGTGTGCCCCGAACAGGAGTTGTTCGGTTCACAACGAGCCCTCGACATCGTTCGTCAACACAGACACGGTTCGGCCAAGACGATCGTCGAAACGTTGTACACGAAGGTGTTGGAATTCGCAGACGATCAGCCGCTGACGGATGACCTTACGGCGATCGTGGTAAAGGCGGAGTGAGTGGTCTGCTTGGGACCAGCGAACAACAACGCAACGCGGAATGAACTTCGTCAGAAGACGGAACAATAGCGACGACCCTGCTTTGGCCTCCTCCGTCGCGAGGCGTGATTCAAATTGGGGTATCAGCTGAACTGCCACAATTTGGTTTTTTCGAAAGAGCTTGTTTCCTCGACAATTAGGAGGGTCAACGACAACCCAAACTCCGAGGAAACAGACCTGGACTATCCTCCCGACTCGTCAACTCCTTCGCTTCTCGAAAAACCGATCGAGCCAAAACAATTTCTAGCGAGACACTCAAGGGACAAAAAGTCTCGACGAAACGGGTATGCGCTGATGCCCAAAAAGGCAGGATTTTGAGCCATGCCTGTGTTTCGAGCGGAAGGTTCGAAATGTGTACTCAAAACCCTCAATACCCCTGGACTTGAGGTCTTGAGAGTTTTGAGTATGTAATTCCCACCTTTGTTTCGGAAAACACATCGACGCAAGGCCGCCGGATAAAACAAGTGGCATGTGTCTTGGTGGGGATCGAAAAGCTGCTCTTCGGTCAGAACGCAAAAGGCGACACTCAAAGACAAAAAGTCACGGCACACGGAGTGTGCCTACTCCTAAAAAGAAAGGCGGCACTCAAAAACCACAACAACGATACATCATTTCCCGCTTTGTCGGATTCCCACGAAGACCGGGAAGTGGGCGAACAACTCCGACGCCGGAAGGGCTGGCCGCAAGCCGTATTGTTTGATTTGGACCATCTGGTTCGTG
>CAYYUU010000418.1:0-6684 GCA_964474955.1 uncultured Alcaligenaceae bacterium
CGAGGGACTTGAGCGCAGGTGGCTTTTGCTGCGAAGCAGCCGAAAGCCACCGAAGAGACCAAACGACACTGAGGGCAGGTGGCTTTTGCTGCGAAGTAGCCGAAAGCCACCGAGCTAAACAATAATACTGTGCGAAGCGTAAAACATACCTTCCGGCCTTTTCCATAATGCAACCGGCAACACAGAATGCAATCACCAACCGAGCTTTCTACATGACAAGCTCCTATTTACAACGATCTTTCTATGTCCACATTGTGCGCGACCAAGACAGGAGCACAAAGCAACTCGTCGCCGCTGGCTTCAACGTCCTGCGAACAACAATCCCACTGCACGTGTGAAGATGAGGCCTTCCCTCCTTGTCTCCACAAGAGGAAAGAATTATTGTGGCTTGTTGGGGGTTGTGCCTTGATCGTTGGGCTAGTATTATAGGTGAGGTTGTTATGCCACATTTTTTCATAGCAATCGATCGAACCTGTTGCTACAATAACTGTTGTTCGGAAGCACGAAACACTATGTGAAATGATTCACATACTCCGAGAGTCGTGTGATCATACTTTGTGAGAATTTTCACTTTATCATTGCCAATGTCGTAATCCCAAACGACCACGACGTTTGTATTCTTTTTCGTGGTCGCGTCCGAGAGTATTCCGATTTCTGCCTACGGGATCCTAACACTCCGACGAGCAGAATTTCAACACCGTATAACTCAACAACATGATTCAACCAATGTTGGCGAACTATGTCTGCGTAGTTTGTTTCAATCCAAGCAATGTTTAAGAGTCATACGCCCAGTATCCGGAACCTCAGGAGATAGGTTTATCGACCATGTTGGGTATCATTCTCGAAATGTAAATCCCAACTCCGTAATGGTCTACGACGAATCATGCGAAACGGCACGTTCGTGAAGTTTGCGTAGTCGATATTTTTGCGCATGGGACTACGACTGACTTGTCGTTCCGCCCGAACCTCTTCTCAGTCAATTGAGTAACAAGGAATGTTCTCAGCAACCTCACTCTATGTACTTTTCCAGGAGAAGGAGCCGAGTCATGCGTAAGACCCATCAACTGATCAAGCGATCTATCGTTGGATCTGGTCTCATCGCACTGCTGGTTGTGCTGTTCCCCAACCAGGCCCGTCCGTTATGGGAATGGGTTCAATCCATTGGAAGCGGAGTCGGGTACAACCCACTCCCAGACTTTCCGGCGGGCCAAGGACTCGCCCGGATGGTTGTCCTTGCCCTCGGTGTGATTGGCGTTATCTATAATGCCTGGCGAGATCGTCGATTCGAGGTCCTCCAAGCCGAGTACGAAAGCGGCACCGGAGCGAAACACCAAAAACAAAAAATGAAAGAGATGGAGAAACAACTCCAGACTGTCTCCGCTGAGCGGGACAAGTGGCAAGCAGCTCACGCTGACTTGAACCAGACCCTGACCGAAACCATGCTCGCGGCCAAGGAACACGAAATCCATCGACAGTACGGCGAAGAAGATCGCCAAACGCTGCGACGCATTCGTGCCGAACTCGGCGAGTTGCTCGAACACAAGGGCCACATCGAAGGGTTCCGAGAAGCCATGCAAACACTCATGGTCAACTTCTCTGAACAGCAAGAACAGCCCGAAGTCACATCGACTAACCATAACTCGTCGGAGCAAAAGCGAACCGCCGGACGCAAACGCGCCCTGGGCATGGGCCTGTAAACTTTCTGTCCAACGCGAACGACGTGGCTAGACACCAAGAAAAGGCGTCGCCAGCGTGTTCCCGTTCTCTTGGGGCGTCGGTTCTCTTAAAGGCTAACCACCGTCCCACACTTCACGGTTGTTGGGGGAAGTATTCTCGACCGTCTGCGAATATTCCCCCCAACAACTCTTTCCGCGTCCAATGGCCAAACTCTTCACCGCACCAACTTATGCCGAACTGACCCAACCGTTGGTCTTCCTCGCCGGGCCAATCCAAGGTGCCCTCGACTGGCAAGCCGAAGCCATCGAATTACTCACTCCACACGAAGGGTTCTTCATCGCTTCGCCACGCCGGGCCGAATGGGGCACTTCCGAACAAGACTACTTAGACCAGGTCGACTGGGAACATTTCCACCTCGACAAAGCTGCCGACAACGGCGTGATTTTGTTCTGGCTCGCCCCGGAACACAATCACGTGTGTGAGCGGGCGTATGCCCAGACGACTCGGTTCGAACTTGGCGAAACGGTCACCTTGCACCGCTGGCAAGGCGTTCGCGTCGTCGTCGGCATCGACGAAGCTTTTTCGAATGCTCGCTACCTCCGCCACACGATCGCCAAGAAAGCCCCTCAAATTCCCATCTGCGAGAGCCTTGCCAACACGTGCGAAACGGTAATCGCAATGTTTTGAGTGTCGCCTTTCGTTGTTTTGTTTTCTCTGTCTTTCGTCCTTGTTTTCCTTCAGCGGGGGCAAGGAACCCACTTCGAATCAAATCCCCTTCTTGGCCGTTCGCCAAAACCTCTCGCCCGAAATTTTTCTCCGCACGCCGCTTGATCGTGACCTAGAGTTGTGAGGAACGCTGGAGATCGGGCATCGAGACTGTAAACCTGACCAAACTCCCCATCCCTCGATCGGCTCGCAGTTACCGGCACGACAATAGCGCCGAGACAAACCTGGGTTTCAAGTCTCAAGGACGTCTCGTCTCGTTCGAGGCCAAAGCGTCGAGCTTGTGGTTGGGGTGAATGTATGCTGGCCGCGATCCCCGAGGCATTTGGGTTCTCCAACTCCTCGGAAGGCCGAGCAACAAATCGGAATGCCAGAAAGGCGAACTCCAATGCCACCTCAAGCACAAACTTCTCACCGCTGGTGGGAATCGTTTGGTGGGAGCCTGGAACACCTGGCCAACCACCGCGCGTGCTTGGTGGCCGTGTTGCTCGCCTGGAACGCCCTCGTATTGCCCTATCGGGGACTCTACCACGACGCCAAGTTATATGCCGTGCAGGTCCTCAACCGAGTCGAAAATGGGACGTATCAAGACGACCTCTTCTTCCAGCACGGGTCCCAAGATAACTATTCGATCTTTTCGTTCGTTCTGGCTCCGGCGGTTCAAGTCGCCGGAGTCGAGTGGGCGTTTTTTGCATTCTATGTCGTCTTCAAAGCATTTTTGATCTTTGGCGCGTTGCGATTTTTCGAAGCCCTCACTGACAACCGGGTGACATCGACGCTGGCGGCCATGTTCTTCGCCGTCGCCCCCATGTCTTTCGGAGCCTTCGGCATTTTTTCGGTCAATGAGCAGTTTCTGACTCCGCGTTTGGTGGCTTGCGGGTTCGCGCTGTTGGGACTGAGTTTCCTGGTCCAAGATCGCTTAACGCTCGCGTTCCTATTGCATGGCTTGGCCCTGTTGATTCACCCAATCATGGCTCTTGGCAGCTCGAGTATCTGTGTCGTCTGGTTAGCGTCCGACAAATTACCAAGACGCTGGTTTGTGGCCTTTTCGATTGTTGTCGGAGTAGCCATTGCAGTCGTGTTGAACGTCGCGCCGGTTGGGTATGCGCTTTTCGGTCGAGTCGATCCGCAGTGGCACAACGCCGTCCGTGCGATCACGCCTTCGACGTTCCCGCTCGAATGGAATGTTGCAAATTGGATGGTCGCCCTCGTATCCTTCGTCGTGGTCCTTGTGGCCGCCGTGGCCATTCGCCATTCGCAACCTCAGGCGGCGCGATTGTTGGGTATCGCTTGCGTGGTTGTTGCGACAGCTTTGGTCTGTAACACAGTGGCCAGCGAACGGGGCTACCGATTACTTTCGCAAGCCCAGCCGTATCGAAGTCTCTGGCTCTTGTCGACCCTGCAAGTTCCAGCCGCGTTTCTCGCGATGGCCGGATGGTGGCGAAGGGCGCCGAGCGTCGGATGGGTCTTCGGATTGGCTCTGGCGTTGAGCGGCGAAGTGCTGCTTGCTCCAACGACGATCCTGCTCCATACACTGTTCGCAGCCGGACCCTTAGCGTTTGTGCTGATTTCCACAAAACGAAATTCCATCGCCGCCGCGCTGATTCAGTCGGCGGGTTTGGGACTCCTGATCGGTGTCGTCATCAATCGTCTGTTTCACATCGGAATCGTAATCGCCTACCGCGACTATTTCCTTGGGCGTGATGGTGCACTCTGGTTCGTCCTTGAGACTCTCGCGAGGTTCGGGCCGATTCTTTGGCTTGGCATTGCGTTACTTGGAGTTCGTTGGCTCCACCAGCGAAAGCGATTCTCGAGCTTGCTCGCAGGCCAGATTGTGATTTTGGTCGTACTGTCGCAAGTCGGCCTCGTGGTCTCGCAAGCGAATCCCTGGACCGCGAATTGGCTGCCCGAGGATACGGAAGACCACGAGTTTGCCACAACATACATCGCCTCGCGAGCAGCCACGAAATCGCGTCTGACGATCTACTGGCCCAAGGTTCCGGTGGACGTCCTTTGGCGTGCCGGAAAGGCCAACTGCTACTTCGCACACCACCAGATTGCAGGCTCGATCTACAGCCGCGGGACTGCCATCGAAGGAATTGCTCGGGCCAAGATTGTCGGCCCGTTCGAAGTCGCGTATCGACAAAGACACGCTCCATCCGGTCCAAAACAGTTCGATCCAAAGTGGCAGAAGTTGTTCGGCGTCCATCCCCAAGACGGCCCTCCAACAATCCAAGATCTGGCCAACGTTTGTGCGCAGCCGGTCGATTACATCGTCCTCGAAGAGAAATTCGAGGGGCTGTATTCGGCCACGAACGGCCGGGTCTACATTTACGAGCGAAACCACGTCCTGGCCTCGCTCGATTCGTCGCATTCGAAAACCACACGATCGGTCCTCCGGGCCGCCAGAAACCAAACTAAGAACTCCCCTCCTCAAACTCTTATTTCAGGAGTCCCCAATCGTGACTGAAAAAACGCACGTTGCCATCATCGGTGCCGGTCCTGCCGGACTCACCGCTGGATATATTCTGTCGAAGCACGACGTTCCCGTGACCATCCTCGAAGCCGATCCCGAATACGTCGGTGGCATTTCGCGGACGGCCAAATACAAGGGCTATCACTTCGACATCGGCGGCCACCGGTTCTTCTCCAAGTCGAAGGAAGTCGAAGATTTCTGGACCGAAATCCTCCCCGACGACATGCTCGAACGACCGCGTTCCTCGCGAATCTTCTACCGCGACAAGTTCTTCTCGTATCCCCTCAAGGCGGGCGAGGCGCTCTGGAAGCTCGGCGTCTTCGAGGCCACGCACTGCGTGCTCTCGTACTTCTACGCTCGGACGTTTCCAAAGAAAGATCCCAAGTCGTTCGAAGACTGGGTCACCAACCAATTCGGTTCGCGGCTGTTCAACATCTTCTTCAAGACATACACGGAGAAGGTTTGGGGCATGAGCTGCAAGGAAATTTCCGCCGACTGGGCGGCCCAACGAATCAAGGGGCTTTCGCTGCGGTCGGCCATCATGAACGCTCTGTTCCCGCCCAAGCAACCGAAGAACCGCGGCGACGTCATCAAGACCCTCATCAACTCCTTCCGCTATCCGCGAAAGGGACCGGGCATGATGTGGGAAGTCTGTGCCGAGAAGGTCAAGGCCAATGGCGGCGACGTCGAGATGGGACAAAAAGTTATCGGCTGCGAATACGACGCGGAGAGCAAACTCTGGACGCTCACGCACGTCGATGCGGAAGGCAACCAACACCGCACGATCGCCGAACACGTCATTTCCTCGGCACCCATGCGAGCATTGGCCAACGGCATCACGCCGCGTATGTCCGACGAGTCGATCTACGCCGCGAATTCGCTCAAGTATCGCGACTTCTTGACGGTGATGTTGATTCTCAACGACAAGGAAACGTTCAGCGACAACTGGATCTACATCCACGATCCGAAGGTCCAAGTTGGTCGCATCCAGAACTTCAAGTCGTGGTCGCCCGAGATGGTTCCAGACCCGAACACTTGCTGCTACGGGCTGGAATATTTCTGCTTCGAGGGAGACGGCCTTTGGACTTCGTCGGACGAAGACCTCATTGCCCAGGCCAAGAAGGAACTCGCCCACATCGGCTTGGCGAAAGCCGAAGACGTGATCGATGGCTGTGTCGTCCGCCAGCCGAAAGCGTATCCGGTCTACGACGACGACTACGCAAAGCATGTTGCGACGATCTCCAACGAGTTGGATGAGAACTATCCGAACCTTCACCTCGTCGGTCGCAACGGGATGCACAAATACAACAACCAAGACCACGCCATGATGACGGCCATGTTGACGGCCCAAAACATTATCGCCGGCGAGAAGGTCTATGACGTCTGGCAAGTCAACCAGGATGCCCAGTATCACGAAGCGGGCGGGGCAGGCGAACAGCAAGTCGCAACCAGCGGACTGCGGATGGTGCCGACTCGAATCCAGACCCAGGAAAAGGTCGGCGCGTAAGTGCGAACAATCGGTGGTAGGGTGCGGAATGGTAAATAGGAAGTGTGTGTGATGGCGGGACCCATTTGGGTTCCGCCTTTTTTTCTCCAGATCGGTTTATCTCGAAATTCTTCTCACCAAGATGATCGAGAACTTGCTTTTCGCGAAGTGAACACTTCTTTGGTTCACGATCGTTTATTCTTCTTCGAAATTGGTGCGTTCGGAAAACGAACTCCCCAAACGGGATCTTTTTAGATCCGCCCCAACCTATCCAACTCCAAATTCCCAACGCCATGCCCTTCTCTTCTGCGAGACGTCGGGC
>CAYYUU010000419.1:0-6667 GCA_964474955.1 uncultured Alcaligenaceae bacterium
CGGCGAAATCTAGCTCTGCCATTAAAGACCGTCGGTCTCGTTGGTAAGCAATCAAACTATCCCGATAGTTATTCCTTTCGGCTTTCCGAACCAAGGGCAACTCGCCGTTCAAGAACAATCGATGGCGGCTCCGGGACCCACTAAATGCCAAAGGTTGCGCCTCCCCCGCAGGCGTGCTTGCATCAAAACTATAGCGCACGTTCAACACGCCAAGCAAGTCGTTGGCGAAAACTCGCAGTTGCCGCCATGCGTCCACGACTTGGGCACGGGCGTTCATCAGATCTAGTCGATCCGACAACGTGACTCGAGCTGTGACGCTGAGGGCTTCGTCCTGGTCGGCCTTGAGAAGGTCGACGCCGTTGACGACCAGCGGTGGCAACTTGGGCCAACTCTTTTGAAGCTCGGCGAGGCGTTCCTCTTCGGCAGCCTTGGCGAACCCAAGAAAGAGCGATTTGACGCGAGCGAATGCCTTCAAATAATCCGCTTCTTGCAGAGCCGGTGCGGCTTTCTTCCAAAAACGATCTTCGAGCAACCGTAATTCGTACTCAAAGTCGAAGTCTCGGTATTTGCGAATGAGTTCCTCAAGACGCTGATCGACGCGTGGGGAACGAGGTCGCCGCAACAGGCTGAGTCTTTTGATTTCCGTTTTCAGTTCGTCCCACTTTTGCTTGAGTTGGACTCTGGGTAGCTGTTCCAAAGACTGCCAGGTTTTCGGAAATTCTTTACTGAACTTCGTCCCGGCCACGGCCGGATGAGTGCGGACAAGTTTTTTCAAGCCCGTCCGGATTTTCTCCGGCTTATTCTTGAACTTCACAAGGGCATCAGTTTCGGCGGAAAAATCCGAGTCCTGGCGGAAGTACTTTTCGTACCGTTTCAACTGGTCGCTAATCGGTCGGATCGGGGTGTCGTCGAGTTCCAACGGAAGCGTGGGCGGTATCCCCAGTTGCAGCTTGAGTCGATCCAACAGGTCTTGCAGATCCCGACGTGTCGCCAACACGGTCGTTCGACTCTGTTCGTATTGCGTCTCCACCCGGTTGACCTGGAGGGATTCGATCGTTCCGCCTTTTTTGAACTCCCGGAACTTGTCCAAGTTCTCGCCCAGGGCTTTCACGTTCTTCAATTCGTTCGTCAGGAACGCCGCCTGCAGAAGCGTCGGCAAGTAACCGGTCGCGAACGCCGTCGGACCACGGCCAAGCGTAATGACTCCTGCCGTCGAGGGACGCACGAGAGGAGAAAGGACCCCCGCGATCGCCCCCGGAGCCACGCCTCCACCGAAACCGCCGCCAAAGCCTCCTAATTCAATTAAACCCTCCCCACCGGCAATAGACACGAAAAATTCTTTACGAAATCGAGCGTAGGAGCGAATGTCATACAGTAAATTACGTTCGGCCTGCGTAAGCGGTTCGAGAGTCACGGCGCGACCGCCACCTCGTAACAGTGGCTGGACGATATCCAGGTTGATGTCCGAGACGCTGACGGTGTGCCGTCCTGGGCCGGTCAAGTTGATGACTGTTTCGTTGGCAAACTGGAAGACAAGCAATGCTCCCGTCGAAAACAGTTTGGTGAATCCGGTCCCGGTGCCAAAACGCCATTGGTCGGTCTTCCCTGAAGAAGAGAATCGACCCGTTCGTTGGCGTATGATTTCTTCCGTCAGGAAAAATTGGGCGGCGAAAGCAAATCGTTGGAGGGTGACCGGTAGAGCCGTCAAATAGAGATCCTCCCGGCGAGTCTGGAACTCGCGGCTGTTGATCAGAGCCAGGGAGTCGGCGTGTTCCAGCGTCAACAAGTAGGGTGTTTTGCGAGTGGGCGAATTGTCAAAGGCAATCGGTCCGAGCAATTCCCCGCGTTCGTCGCCATCGGCAGGCGGAAGATAAGCACCTGTTCCGGGAGTTTGTGGCTCCTTCGGCTCGTTCTTTGCTTCCTCATCAACATCTGCCCCAGCCCTGGTTGCGTCATTGTCCTTCTTGTTTTTTTTCTCGGCCTCCTCGCGGGCCTTTTCTTCGGCCTTGGCGATCCGATTTTCGAGATCCCACTGGGCCATCAAATCGAGATAACCGCTGCCTTCGATCCAGGCAATTCCGGCGCGTTTCGGGTTCTGGGGATTAGGCGCGAGGCAAGCCGCTGCAGGGTCATCGGGAGGCATGGGGGGCCGATCTGGATTCGTCGGATCGGCAAATCGGGCTCGTGAGTCAGGGTAAACGTGGAAGTTCTCAAGCTTCCAGTGCGGGCAGACGTCTTTTCCTCGGATGACGTCGAATGCTTCGGCGTCGGCGACCTTCCGGAAGAACTTGCGAGTGCAACCCGAGAGGCTGAGCAGGAGAACAACCAACGCGAGCGCGGCCAAGCTCCACCACTTCTTCCTTCTGGAATCTTCTTCGTAGGACAGGTTGAAAACCTGTCCCTGGATTTCTTGGACAGGTTGAAAACCTGTCCTATGTTTCCAAAAACCAGCAGAGCACCCTTCCGTACTTGGAGCCTCTGTTGACGCCAGGAGTTGGGTATCTCTGTCGGTCGAAAGGAGAAAGATTGCCATGACTCACCTGCGTCGCCAAAAAAATCCAGAAAATCCGTATATCCGTTATCGGCAGTAAATTTCTCCCAGATGAACAAATCTGAAATCTTGAACAGAAATTTTCGGAAAAAGTAGAAATTGAACTTCAGGCGAGCGGTTTCTTCTTCGGCACGCCGACTGGGCGAGGGTAGAACTCGCCGAGTTTGCCCTGTTTATTAAAGATCAAAAGTTGCCGCGTCCCGTGGGGCTCCGGCAAGACATACCGCTGCTGAGAGACCAGCGCACACTTGAGTGCAACTTGCGCCGCCTTGCTTTCTTCTATTTCCCGGGCAATTTGCGAACTCTTCCAACACACGACTTGCCCACCCACCCGGCAAAACGGCGACGTGTATTCCAGCAGAGTGTTGAGCGAAGCCACGGCTCTGGCCGTGACCACATCGAATTGTTCTCGAAATGCGGGATCGTGCCCATGAGTCTCGAGACGATCTGAGGATACTTGGACGTTTGGTAACTTCAAGTATTCGATGATTCGAGAAACGGCCTGGACTTTCTTGTTCGTCGAATCGATCCCCACGAACTGATGTTGGGGGAAACAAATCGCCAGCGGCAGCAGTGGGAAACCGCCACCTGTGCCCACGTCCGCAAGGCGGACCGATTCAGATTCTTTCAAGACATCGAGTTCGAGTCCCGCGAGCGAATCGAGAACATTCCCGGTCCAACAAGCCTCTTCCGTTCGCAACGCCGAGAGGTTCGCGCGAGAATTTTCTTGGAGGAAGACTGACACGAGGTCTCGCAATTTTGTCTCGACGTCGGAAGGCAACTCGACGACATCGAGATTCAAGGGCTCTTTCATATATCGCATCTTTCCCCTTTTGTTTTATTTCGCCCTACAATGTTGGAGAGCGTACTCTGACAAGACAGGACTCATTCTCGTTTCTCACCGAATCACTACGCACACTCGCGTTGTATTGTTGAAAATATTCGTGGTATACAGTTTTGATTTGTGCCCAAATATGTATCCCAAACAAATCCCTCGAAATGAGTCCTTTCGAGCGGTGCTCTGACAACACCAAAACCGATGTGGCGGCAACGGTCTTGCTTGACCAATCGGACCGAAAAACAGAGGGCTATCGTGTACTTCTTCAAATACCTATTCTGGTTGTTTTCCCGATTCGTACTTTCGCTGCGGTATCGCGTGAAGGTCCATGGTGCCGAGGAACTCAAGGATCTGAAAGGTCCGATCCTCATGTTGCCCAATCACCCCGGCTTCACCGACCCCATGTTGATCTACGCGACGTTTTGGGGGAAGTTACGGATACGCCCGCTGATGTCCGAAGCCACGTTCAAGAATCCCCTCATGAGTCCTGTGATGGGCCTGGTCGATGCGGTGCCCCTTCCCGAGTTGAAGGAAATCAACGCCGAGGCTCGGGAGCGTGCGCAGGCGGCCATCCAATCGATCATCGACGGACTCAAGGCGGGCAAGAACTTCGCCATGTGGCCTGCGGGTCGGATCCAGCGCGAGGGAAAAGAAGTCATTGGCGGCGCCCAAGCCCTGAGCGAAATCATCCAAGCCGTTCCCGAGGCGAACCTCGTCGTCGCGCGATCTCGTGGCCTTTGGGGGAGTAGTTTTGGTTTTGCCCAGACTGGCAAATTCCCCTCTTTGACTTCGAGCATTCTCTCCGGCATTGGTTGGGGTCTTGCTAGTCTCGTCTTTTTCTTGCCGCGACGGAAAGCCAATGTGACCCTCCACGTCGTCGACCGAAACGAACTGCCGCAGCCTTCCGAAGACCCGGTCCAATATCGCCGCGAGATCAACACTTGGTTCGAAGATTGGTACAACGCCGAAGGGCAAGAAGAACCGACGTTCGTTCCGTATCACCATTTCTTGGGGGCGCAGACGTTTGAGTTTCCTGAATTCGCCGGCGCCGAGGAAGTCGACCTCGACCGCATCAAGCCCGAGACCAGGCAAGCCGTAGCCGAGTTGTTGGCCGAAAAACTCGGTCGCCCGTTGACTGCGGACGAAAATCAACCGCACGTCACGCTCGACGAACTCGGTTTGGATAGCCTTGGTCGAATGGACCTGGCGCTCGACATCGAACGGCAATTCGGCCATGGTTGCGACCAGGTGCCCGCCGACCTTGCTCACATCTGGGCGTTGGCCCAGGGGCTCCAACACGAGGAGCACGAAGTTTCGGCTCCGAAAGAATGGTTTGGGCCGACGACCGGCGATCTCGCTCCCATCATTCCGGGCGAGACGATTCCCGAGGCGTTCGTCAACCGCGCCCTTTCGAATCCCAAGGACATCGTCGTTGCCGACGACATGGCCGGCGTCCTCAATTACGAGAAGCTCTTGGTCGGTGCGATCTTGATGTCCAAACGTTTCGCCAAGCTAGAAGGCAAAAACGTAGGGCTCATGTTGCCCGCGTCGGTGGCTTCGGACCTCTCGCTCATGGGACTCCAGCTTGCGAACAAACTCCCAGTGCTATTGAACTGGACGACCGGGCCGGGGAACCTGTTGCATTCCGCCAAGTTGATGGAACTGCAATACGTGGTCACGTCGCGGGTGTTTGTGAACCGCCTCCACATCGAAATTCCCAACGTGAAATTTGTGTTCTTGGAGGACGTGAAAAAGGAAATCGGCACGTTCGAGAAACTCCGGACGTTGCTGGCCGTCCGATGGGCTCCGGGCAGCATTCGACGGATGGTCCCGGAAATGTCTCCCGACGACACCGCCGTGGTGTTGTTCACGAGCGGTTCGGAGAAGGCACCCAAGGCCGTTCCACTGACCCACTCCAACTTGTTCTCGAACCTGCGGGCCGGGATGGAACTGTTCGAATTAACGCGAAGCGATTCGTTCCTGGGATTCCTTCCGGCGTTCCACAGCTTCGGGATGACCGTGACGGGGTTACTGCCCATCCTCACGGGCATTCGGATCGTCCGTCATCCCAACCCGACCGATTCGGCCAAGCTCGCTCGAAAAACGAATGCGTACAAGCCGACCATCGTACTCGGAACGCCGACGTTCGTGGCCCACATTTTGGAGCGTGCTCATCCCGGTGAGCTGGATTCTCTGCGGATGGCCGTCGTCGGTGCCGAGAAATGTCCACCGGCGCTGTTCGAAAAATTTGAGGAAGTGGCACCCAACACGAAAGTCTACGAAGGCTACGGGATCACGGAATGCTCTCCCGGAGTCACGGCCAATGGTCCCAAGTTCAACCGACCAGGCAGCGTCGGTAAACCATTGCCGAACGTGGAATTGTGCGTCGTCGACCTGGACACCGGAGAAGTCTTGCCACCGGGTGAACAGGGGATGTTGTTGGTCCACGGGCCGAACATTTTCTCGGGTTATCTTGGGTACAAGGATCCGCAACCGTTCCGAGAACTCAACGGGAAACGCTGGTACGTCACGGGCGATCTCGTGGTCATCGATGAGGAAGGCGCGGTGACGTTTGCAGGAAGATTGAAACGCTTCCTCAAGGCAGGTGGCGAGATGATCAGCCTCCCAGCTCTCGAAGAACCGTTTTCGCAACTCTACCCGCCAACCGAAGACGGTCCTCGAGTCGCGGTCGAAGGTTTCGAATCGGATTCGGGCACTCGCGTCGTGCTGTTCTCGACCGAGCCGATCACGCTTGCCGAAGCCAACACTCGGCTCAAGGACGCCGGGTTCCACGGCGTGATGCGTTTCAGCGAAGTGCGACAAGTCGAAGCCATACCGACGATCGGGCCGAGCAAGATCGATTACAAGAAGCTCCGCAAAGAACTCGAACAACAGGCCAAAGGCAAGTCGACGGGGAAAGAGAAAGTGGTGGCGTAGTTGGAACGTCAGGGTGATTCCTTTTTTCACATTGGGAGAATAGGCAACGCCTTCTCAACCGATCCGAAAGGGTGTACGGCAATTCTGACGCCAAAATCTTGAACAATTGAATCAGCCTGGATCGAAAACGTAGTGTCAGATTCATTTGTCGAAGAGAAGCACAATGTCCCAACGAACAAGTTCTGTTCGCTGCACCTGGATTGTGTCTGTGGTTTGTATCATAACGAGCTTGTATACTCCATCGCCGAGTTGGGGACAGAGGCTCAAAGCAACACTGAAAGGACATAACTGAACGTTCGCAGATTTTCGGGCCATAAATCCCGGAGAATACGCCCTTTTTT
>CAYYUU010000420.1:0-6666 GCA_964474955.1 uncultured Alcaligenaceae bacterium
GGCGTGCGTCTGTGATCCTTGAGCGCGAGGAACCGACAGTTGCGACTGAAGTACGAGCTTCGACTGGCTCCGCATTTTCGGGATGGGCCTTTGCGATGATATTTGTGTTGTGGACGTACTCCGGTTGGCACGAGGGGGCGTACGTGGCCTCCGAGGTAAAAGACAAGCGAAGAACAATTACCAAGGCGTTGGTCCTCGGGACTATCGCCGTGATGGTGCTGTACTTGCTCATCAACTTCGCGTGTTACGTGGGACTTGGTTTTGCGCGAGCCGGACAATCAACGGCTATTGGCGCCGACGTGTTGGGATTGGCTCTGGGAGATTGGGGCGCGAAGGCGATGGCGATTCTTGTCATGGTTTCGTGTCTCGGAGCCATCAACGGCGGGATTTTCACAAGCTCACGCATCTTCACCGAGATGGGGGAAGATCATCCGCTCTTCGAACCGATGCGAAGGTGGCACCCAAAGTATGGAACGCCCGTGACTGCCCTGGTCGTTCAAGGGATCATCTCGATCGTATTCGTGATGGTGATGGGACTTTTCTTCAGCGGCTTAAACGGTTTTGAAGAGCTGCTTTACACAACGTCGGCAGTTTTTTGGGCGGTCTTCTTACTCACCGTGATCGGCCTATTTGTCTTGCGGCAAAAGAACCCGAACGTACCGCGACCGTTCTCCGTGCCGCTCTATCCGATCACCCCAATCCTGTTCTGTGGCGTTTGCGGCTACATGACCTACGCGGCGGCGACTTTCAAGCCAATTCACTCCCTAGTCGGAATCGGACTCGTGGCTTTGGGGGCGCCGGTCTATTTCTTGTCGAATCTTTACGGGAAAGCAAGAGTTCGGAGTGCCGATGTGAAATCGGTCGTCCCAAGCGCGGAGTGAATTTACTGCGTATCGGGCTCAAGGTGCGATTCTTTCAAGAGCCCCGCGCTCGACTGAAAATATCGTTGTCGGCGTTGCTTGACTTCCGGTTCGAGTTCGCCTTGTTGGCTTTGCAGATCGACGAAATTGGCCTGACAATACGGACACCCAATTACTTGCAAATGAAATTCGATGTAGTCGAGCAACTCCGGATCAAGCGCCTCAAGGAGGAACGCGCCGAGTTGCTCACGGGTCGGGCACGTGAGATGATTGCGTCGCCAAATTGCCCCCATCGAATGGTCGCCGCGGTCGATTTCCTGGATGACTTCGCGGTACTGTTGGCGAACTTCTGCAGATTCACGAAGGGCTTGTTCGACGCGAGCAGTATCCTCGGTCGAAAGAGAATCTTCGGCATACCCGAAAAGCAGTTCGCGTGGGATGAGAAATTCGTCCACTGTTTTTCTTTCGTTGATGGGAAGAGTGAAGGGTGTCGCAAGTATCATGGAAGAAAGGAAGGGCGGGCCAGAGCCCACCCAGGCATGTTGCGTGGTTAGTTCCCAGCCACGGTTTCGCTGGGCTCCGGATGCAACCCAGGAAACACGTCGGGGGACAACCCGGCGTTGCGGATAAATTCCTTGATCCGCTTGACCGCGTCGAACCTGTAGTTCGCGACTTTCTGGTCGTCGATTTCCAGAAAGGCCGCCACGTCCTTGTTCGCCATGCCTTTCACGAACAACAACTCCAGAACTTTGACTCGAAGAAAATCGCCTCGACTTCGCCACTCGTTGAGCAGCTGCCGGAGACATCGAACGAGCGCGGCACTTTCGAGTTCACGTCGTTCGTGACTGCGGGCCAGACTCGAAGCGCGAGAGCGGGTATCGAGTTCTTGGTGCAGCGGATCACCGGGTGCGTTGGAGATGTGTTGGAGTGGGTGCCGGCCCATCTTTCGGAGATAGTCGGTCAGCTTGTACGACGCGATGGAGAACAGATAGGTCTGCAATCCCCTCGACTCGTCGAAGTTGGGCAAGCTCGTTAAAAATCCAATGAACGTTTCCTGGACGACATCTTCGGTGGCGGTACGGTCATGAATTCGACGCTCAACGAAGGCTTGTAATCGTCCTTCGTAGCGCTCGATCAGTTGATCCCACGCCGACTCGTCCCCTCCTCGGATACGTTCGATGAGGATGCGATCGCTTTCGGTAGACATGATGATGTGTTGTTCTTGCAAAGTGTGTAAAAAATCCTCCCTACTTTAGTCTACACACGGAAGTTCCCGAAAATTCAGGAATGCTGTAGAAAAATTCCCGTTGATGGGAATAAGGGTGTTTCTTCCGGATTTTGACGGTGCGAGAGGCCAGGTTTTTGCTTGCGGGACACTTGGGCATAAGATTCCTGCAAGTCACAGCAGACACACAATCACCCCACCCGCAACAAGTAAACTCACCACGACACCAAAGATTAACCACCCCGTCAGGTAACCGCGAGTGTGGATTTCCAATCGGTAATACGCCTGGATGAGCACCAAACCTACGAAAACGAACGCCATTATTTTGGCGAGCAACAACATCCGCATTTCACTTTTTTGGCGAAGTTCGTTTTGGTGCTCTTGCCAGCGATGCCGTTGATCTTCTGCGATCAGTCGTTGATACGCCTCTGTCGAAATCGAGAAGTCAAGGACGGTGCCGACGCGCATCAACACCTTGGAGTTCCCCACTGTCACGGGCTCCTCACGGATATTCACCTTGTCCCAAAGGTGTTCGCGAACGTAGTCCCCGGAGGGGAACCAAACAAACGGATACTTTTGTTTTCTCAGTTCGGCCTCGATTTTTTTCGCTGCCTCGCGAAAAGCATTTTTCTTTGCTTCCTCGCGTGTCGCGGCCCCGTTCCCCGAAGGAATGTCGACAACTTTGACCGG
Organism: uncultured Alcaligenaceae bacterium; assembly: GCA_964474955.1. GTDB lineage: Bacteria > Planctomycetota > Planctomycetia > Gemmatales > Gemmataceae > CAYRFQ01. The sequence goes on from CAYYUU010000420.1 coordinate 2,776, forward strand.
ATGTTCTTTCGTCGGCCCGCGCCAATCAAGTTCCGCGGCGTTTCTCTGTGCAGATTGCGAATGCGCTCGCGAATTCGCGACGAACAGCACCAGGACGATCCCCACTGCAATCGCGACGAGCCTCTTTCGATTCATCGGTGTGCTCCTCTCTGTGCGTGATGCGGGTTCGACCCGTGATTACCCATTTACCAGGCGGTATTTCCGAGTCTGAGTGGTCTGTGGCTTCTGCCACGGACTCACAAGTTGGACGATGACAGCCGTCATCACGAGCGAGACGACGCCCAGCGGGGCATGCGTCCGTTCCGGGGCTGGCCAGAGCAACAGCAACAGACAAAAGCCAAGCAATCCCGCTGCCAGCACCGAAAACATACTGAACCGCCGAGTCCGACGTTTATCCGCAAGGTGCCACCAACGAAGGCCAAAGAAGCCAAGCCCGAAATATCCCAAATAACAGGCGAGGATCGTTTGGTCCGACTTGGGCTGTATGATTGCCGAAACCCCTCCACCTTCCTCGGCAGTGGGTGTTTGGACATCGGGCAGATCGACCACCGCGGTTGCGTGAGCCTCCGTGATCAGCAATGAAGAAAAATCGTGTCCTTCCAACCACAACGTCAAGCAACCAACCAACAGTCCCAACGCCATCAAGCAAATCCGACGACCCATCGACTCGCTAACTCGCTTCGTCCACAGCGAAGCCGGTATCAACACGGCCCATGTTGCCGCAAGACTGACGAAGAAATACTCGCCCACAATGGGCAGCGTCGTCACGCCCAACACCGCGCTCCATAAGACAGAGAGCAAGAGAGCGAGCACGGCCGATTTAAGCAGCGTTTGGGAAAGTTCGAAAACCTTGCCGCCAATGACTGGCTTACTCGGCGTTGATGGTGTTGGGATTGGTTGTGGTGGAGTCGGTTCAACGGCAACGACGTTAGGTTGCGGAACTGGTGGAATTTCTTGCGGCTTTGGTGGGTTTGGTGGCTCGGGCTGGAGAACGACCGGGGCAGCCGACGAATAATCGGAGGCGGCTCTCTCGATGTCGCGGGCGAGTTCCATGATAGTTTTGTGGCGGTGGGCTGGATTCTTGGCAAGGGCCCGATGCAACACAGGCACGAATGCTTTTGGGACTCTGCTAAAGTCGGGAACATCCATCATGTGCTTCATGAGGATTTCCGCTGCCGTTTCACCCGTGAAGGGAACCTGGCCGGTCAGCATTTCGTAAAACATCACGCCCGCCGCGTAGATGTCGATTTGTTTGTAATAGTTGCCCGTCTTGATTTCGGGAGCCATGTAGTACACGGTTCCCACGCTACCAGTCTGGGCTTCCCGCTGGCTACTGCTGATGAATTTGCACAGGCCGTAGTCGCCGACTTTCACGACGCCGTCTTCGATGAAAACGTTACCCGGCTTCAGGTCTCGGTGAACCACTCCCTGGTCGTGCAGGTATGCAATTCCCTTGGCAAATCCTTGAAACCACTGGCACGCCAGGTCGCTCGAGAGTCCATGGGGGTGCTTGCTCAGAATGTCGCTCAGGGTCTCGCCCTTGACGTATTCCATGATGACCCACGGGTTGCCATGGACGTCCCGTCTAATGTCGAACAAGGCGACAAGATTAGGGTGTTTAAAATTCAGACATTGGGCCACCCCGCGCAGCTCCGTCCCCTGGTTATTCCGAATGTATTTGAGGGCAACTTCTCGCCCCCCGTCCGTCAATCCAAAATACACCTCGCCGAAGCCGCCCACGCCGACCCCCCTTTTGATGGTGATTTCCGGAAAGGGTCGGTCGTTACAGCTGAAGGTGAATGTCATCGGTCAGACCTCCGGTGATGCGGCGCCTCGCACCACGCATTTACTAAAGATCCAGCGGTTTTGTCTTCGGTGTTACTTTACCATTCACGTAGACGTGGCGATCGTCTCTCGTGAGGAAGGATGTGCCGCAGGAACTTGGAATTCGTAGGTACACGCGGTTCGCGTGTACTTTTTGTTTTTCGAATTTTCTGGATACACCTGAACCGCGTGTACCTACGACAAAAACGAATTCCAATTCCAAGAATACATCCGCGGTTGACGCTGTGTTCCAAGCAGCGCCCCCAAATTCTCTCCAATCGGAAAGACCACTGGAGTGTCACAAAAGTTCAAGGGTCATGGAGAATTCATCCCCGACGACCCGTGAACCCGGCTCCAGAACGGCCCGGTCTTTTGCCGGACAGCCGTTTAACTGGAAGTTGCCGGAGTGCCTCATCCCGATTCCAAATTTTCCTTCCCCTTGAGCTGCGCGATAAAGAACAACCTGCTTCGTCAGGCCCGGAATGTTGACATGTGATTTTTCCGCACCACCGAGCAGGAGCGTTTCGGTCATCAAAATCACGCCATCCACGGCGTGTGCAAACCGATGTCCCGAAGTCAGCGTCAGTAAGGCCGACGCACTGATCGGGACGTTTTGCCGAAACATCAACTGGCACGACGCACCCAGCTGAATACGATCCTCGGACGCCAGCGAGTGCCGTTCGACGGCATTGTTGTTCACCGTCACAGGTCGAAACGCTTCAAGAAAATATCCCTCGGCGTCGCGTTCGATCGCCACATGCAGCCGCGAGATGTCGGCATAAATAGGAATCGAAACGTTCGCGTTGACGCTCCCCTGGCCCAGCGTGACTCGATCTTCCAGACAAAGCAAGTACCCGCCCACTCCGTCGACCCAGAGGGCGTATTGTTGAGGGCGAATTGCTTTCGGCAGGACTGTATCCCCGAAATCTTGTCGTTGGGCTGGTTGTGGGCCGCCGTACGCAATGGTCGAAGGTTCCAGAGCTTTCCAGGCCCGAGCGCGGAGCTTTTGAATCTCGACGTGTTGCGGCGCTTCGCCCAACAAGCCTTCGGAAAGCTCGAGGACTTCTCGCCAGCGATGTTCTTCGGCGGCTGCAAATAACTGGAGCAGCGCCGGTGCAAATCTCGCCTGCTTGTCCTGCAAACTTTCGGACAAGGTGACGATGGCTCTTGCAGTAGGCAGCAGTTTCCTGGCCCGTTCCAGAGTTTGCAGGGCTTGAGCGAATTGGCCGTGCTCGGCTTGTTCCTTGGCGAGCACCCAATCCTTCGCTCCTTCCTCAAGGGGTTCGAGTTCTGGTTGATGAACCCCTTTTTCGCGTAGCCGGTGAATGGCCTCCAGCGCTCGCTCGGGTTCACCCGCTTCGAGCAACGCCCGAATTTCGGCCAAGCCAAGCCGGACTAGTGTTCGCCGGAATTCCTCCAACGACCGGTCCGGAAAGCCGACTTGTTCGGCCCTTCCAAGTTGTTTCCAGGCTCCGACCGTATCGTCGGAGCGAAGGTGTTTCTCGGCCAACTGTACATGCGCTCGAACCACCTGACGCATCATTTCATTTGCACGTCGGTGGTTCTTGAGTTGGGGTTTGTTGAGCAACTCGGCGGCTTCGTCGAGCCGACCATTTTGAAGCAAGTCGTTGGCTTGTTTAAATGTTAGCCAGCCGTCGCCAAGCATGTGTTTTCTTTTTTTGATGTTGGAGTTTAGGTCGAGTCTAACGCTTTGAGATCAAGAGGGTAGGTCAGTTGCGCTACAGAATGCAGCGGCACGACTGAGCTACCCTCAAAGATTGCAGCAGACCAACAATCAACACACGAACTTACTCAGTGGTCTTCGTTGTCGTGATTTCTTGGGTCTTGGTCTTGGTCCCAACAAGCTGCCTCCGAAGGTCGTCGACGGAGACGGCGGTTTTTCCGTTTGCCTGGCCGTTCCCGGCACCTTGACGAAGATTGTTGGAGTCCAAGTTTTGCAGGATGTCTCGCTTGGCCTTCTGCTCGTCGAGTCGAGTTTTTGTAGCTTCGAGTGCTTCGCGGAGTTTCTCGAACTTGGCCGGAACAGCAGGATTCTGCTGACTCTTC
>CAYYUU010000421.1:0-6662 GCA_964474955.1 uncultured Alcaligenaceae bacterium
TGAGCACGGCGCACAAAGCCGGACTCATCCACCGCGACATCAAGCCGTCGAACATCTGGCTCCACGAAACCGACGACGGGCTCGAAGTGAAAATCTTGGACTTCGGGCTCGCCCGCCCGTTGGATGCCGAGGAAAACATCACCCACACGGGAATGATATTGGGCACGCCGGGTTACATGGCACCCGAACAAGCCGAGACGGCTCATCTAGATCATCGGTGCGACTTGTTCAGCCTCGGGTGCGTGCTCTATCGGATGGTGACTGGGGTTCCTCCGTTTCCGGGAAAGAATCTGCTTGGCGTGCTGCGGGATACGGCGGAACGCGACCCCGTTCGTCCCGAACAATATGTTCCGTCGCTCCCCGCGGGATTGTCGAGTTTGATCATGCACCTTCTGCAAAAGGACATCACGCGGCGACCCGAGTCGGCCTTGGCCGTCCTGGAATTGTTGGACGTGATCGAGCAAGGCGCGGACGAAACTCGACCCTCGACGATGGATACGTCGACGGCCCTTCCGGCTCCTCCGTCTTCGTCCCAACCAGAACTTTTCCGAATCGAACGCCCGAACTCGCCGACCGATTCGGATGCTCCGTTGTTCCTCGATCTTGGATTTTTCCGCGCACGTTTGCAGGCCGTCAGCGATCCCACCAAACCGATCTTTTGTGGGTGTGCTTGTGCACGGCTGCAAGTTCGGTGGAAGGACCATGAATCGAAAGAAGACCCGGCGTTTCCCAAGTTGCCGGATAATATCCAGGCCAAGGTCGAGTACGGAATCGGTGCCAAACCGTCCTTACGTTTCGAGGCGGTCGGGGATCCGCAAATGCTCGAAGGCCGGGTACGTGTCGCCTTCTCGCTGACTCCGAGCCCGACCGGGGAAGTCAAAATGGCGGTGAAGCTGGAACCACAATGGTTCACCGTCGAAGGGCCGGGAGGGCAACCGGTCGACCCGACGAACAAGGTCATCGTCGACGCCATCTTGCGGAAACTCACTGCGGCTGTGACACGCAAATTCAAGTTGGGGGGAAGCCAATGACCGTCCCCGAAGACACACTCGGCCCTGACCCCAGTTCTCGAACGACCGCCAGCCAAAGGGAGCCATCCGACATGCAACGAACGGCGGACTCGTGGGACGACTTGCACTCCGCCCAGGCGGTGACGATCGAACTCTCGCCCGAAGAAATCGCCGCGTTGGAGAGCTTGATTGACGGCACCGCGACGGATCCGCAAAAGGTCGCCCAACAGTTGGGGGTCAAGCATCACGACATGGCCCAGTCGGTCGTTCGATATATTTTGTCTCCGGCCTACATGGGCGACTTCTTGCAAGTGCTCAATTCTCTGGACATGCAAGCGTCGGAAATCTTGCGCGCTGCCGAGACGATGGAACGCGAGAGCGACGGCGTGGAATACGTCCGGGCCATTCGCGAAGCCAGCGGCGGAATGCTCGAATTATTCTTGGACCAAGAAACGGCGGACCGAGAATCGAAACCAAAGTCCCGCTCGGGGTGGGTGCGGCCGTTACTCTGGACGAGTTCGGGCCTCGTCGGATTCGTCTTGTTAGTCGGGATGCTGGCGTTCTTCTTTCAACCGTCCCCTGAGGATAAAACGGATGTGCCAGAACGGGTCACGGCAGACGAACCCGTAGGAATGACTGAGGGGTACTCGCTCGTCCATCTCAAGTCCACTCCGCCCTACGCCGACGTTCGTCTCGACGACGAGCCGCTTCCGCTCAAGACCGACCTTTGGTTGAACTTGAAGCCAGGGGTCTACCATTTGGTGGTGAAAAAAGAAGGCTTCCAGACCACTACGAAAACGCTCGTGGTGAAACAAGCCGAGCAGAAGCTCCAGTGCGTGGTGGAATTGAAACGCGAGAAAGGAACGCTTGCGCCGAAGTTCCAAACGGTTGTCCTTCGCACAGTTCCCTCCGGCGCGTCTTTTGAAATCCGGTCGCCTCGCTTACTTGGCAAAACGGAGGCGGAACTCGAACTCGTTCCGGGAACTTATGGGGTGATGATCGCCAAATCGGGTTACTACCCCAGGAACGAGAGTCTGAGAGTTGTAGCGAGCAACGAGCCGCAAATCTTCCAGTACCTGCTCACGCCGGAGGGAACCACTCCGGCTACCATTCAGGTCACGAAATTGCCACCGCCGCCAGAAGCAATGTTGGCCGTGCAGTTTGGTAGGGGTGTGGAGTTCGGCGCCGTCTGTCTCGTTCTCGACCGTTCCGAACGAATGGCGCAGAAAATCGGCGAAAAGAAAAAGTGGGATCTCCTACTCGACGCCGTCGGCGAAGCACTTCCCACGTTGCCGAAGGGGACGCGGTTGAGCGTGTTGACGGTCAGCACCAAATCGGTGAATGGGAAGTCATCTCCGAACGTCCTTTGGGTCCAAAAAGAAAAACCCTGGGACCCAAAGCAAATGCCCACATTGTTAGCGAAACTCAGTCTGTTAGTTCCAAACGGTAGTGCTCCCTTGACTGCGGCGATGGAACGCGCGGTTGCCCACTGGAAGAACTCGGCTTCGCAGCCAAAAGGACCTCGAACTCTCGTCGTGCTCACCGGTGGTCCGGAAACGACATTGTCCGACCCAGCCAAGACCACATCGGCAAAGGCCATCCAAGAAAAGTTGCAAACGATATTGAAAGGAAACGAAATTGCGGCGGACGTGATCTGCTATTCGGATGAATTAGCCGAAATCAAAAAAGCCAAAAACCAGTTTGAGGGTGTCAACAAGTTAGCTCTAGAGAGTAACTTTTGGGCTACCGAAAAATTGAACGACCTGACCGCGGCGACCCGGAAGGCACTCATGCCGGTCGTTCGGCTCCTGGATTCGAAGAACAAACAAATTGCAAACTTGACTCTGGGAATTCCGGGCAGTCAATTACGTGCTGTCGAGTTGCCGGTGACTAATCCAAAGGGTGAGGAATTTTTGCTAGCCGGACGGGGAGTTGCAAGTTCGCGGCGAGTCCGCTTGCTTCCGGGTGATGCGTTGCTCGTTGAGGTCCAACGTGACAAGAAAAGATTTCATTTCCAACGCGGTCGGGCGACGTATCTGGCGAAAAAGAGTGTGTTCGGGATTCGTGCGAAGGGCAAAGGTCCGCCAGAACCGGGGGACGTCACGGTCGCCATCGCTGGAATGGAGTTCGATGTCGAAAAGGGACAGCTCGAGCAACTTGTGTGCGTCGAATCCATTCCGATCGCCAAACCCAAGGCGAATGTGCCACTCCAGCTATTTCGGCCATCTGTTGTTTGGTGCGAAGTCGAGCAACACGACGGAAAACCCGTGGCGGAATTGCGATGGCAAAGGGCCTATCACCTTCCCGGGACAACTTATCGAATCTGGGCCAAGGAGCTGCCAACCGGAAAGCAACCCGTGACGCGAATGTGGATTCCCAATGAGGCCGGAAAGGCTCTTCCAGATGGCGTTTCGAAAACCTTGACGATGACCGTGGAAGGTGCCGGACTCAGTGCCTTGGCAGGAGAATACAAGATTCCCGGCGGAGCGGATTCGCTGCCGGTCCAACTACGTTCTCGATTCAAAACGCGAAGTCTGCCGATGTCAGACGGAACGAAAGGACCGCAGAAATGTCTTGTCTTCAAGGTTGCCCATCCGAAGGGACGGCCCGTGTTGCTGCGACTCTCCGGAGCCAACCACCTCGGCGAAAAGCACATCGCCAAACCTGTTGAAGGAAAGTACGAAGCCATCTTCTGGGGCTCGCGATGGAATGCGAAGACGAAACTCCGCGTGGAACTCATCTCGGTCGAACACTTCAAAACAAAGACAAGCGAGTATCGTTGGAGACGTTTGCCGAACACTCGGGACGGCGTGATCATTCCGTTCTTGCCGAAGTTTGGGAAGTAGGGAAGAGTGGAGAGTGGAGAGTTGCTTGTAGCCGCGTAGCGGCGTCATATTGTCGGCGTGGCCGTGAGGCCGCGTTAATATTAATGTTTTCTCCCCACGCGGGTTCACGCCCACGCCTACAATATGTCGCCACTCCGTGGCTCAAAACTTACACCAAAAGTTCCCCTTCCCAAACCGTTACGGCCTGTCCTCGCAAAGTCACTCGATCTCCGGCGACTCGCACGCCCACAAATCCACCTCGTTGGGAAGCCTGGTAGCCCGTGAGCGAATCGCGTCCGAGTCGCTTGGCCCAATAGGGAGCCAGACAACAATGGGCGGATCCAGTGACCGGATCTTCGTTCACTCCGACTGCCGGGGCGAAGAACCGAGAAACAAAGTCAGACTCGGAATTCTCCGATTGGCTCGTGGCGATCACTCCCCGAACCGGCAACTCGGAGAGGCGTTGAAAATTGGGCCGTATTTTTCGGACGGCGGCTTCGGATTCGAGTTCGAGTAAGTAGTCGTGTTTGTTGCGGCCCGCGTACACGGGCTTGACGCCCAGAGCCTCGATGAGAGAATCCGGCGCCTTGACTTGCTCCTCGAACATCGCGGGGAAATCCATCTCGATACAGCCGTCTTTTTGATGGCAACGCAGCGTTCCGCTCGCGGTGAAGAAAGTCGCCTCTTTATCTTCGGCTAACAGCTTGCGTTCCCAGAGGACGTGTGCACTCGCCAACGTTGCGTGACCACAGAGGTCTACCTCGGCTCCAGGTGTGAACCATCGCAGGTTGTAGCCATCTTTGTTTGGGACAAGATACGCGGTCTCGGATAAATTCATCTCGCGAGCGACGGCCTGCATCCAGTCGGGTTCTTTCGGTTCAGTCAGTAGACACACCACAGCCGGATTTCCGGCGAACGGTCGGCTGGTGAAGGCATTCACCTGGATGATCGGAATGGTCATGAAGAAAGGTCTCCGTGAGATAAATATGTTGTTGGCGGCCCGTTCAGAAACTCTTGCAACTGAGCGCGGTTGGGCATGCCGCGCTGGGCTCCCGGTTGCGAAGCCTTGAGAGCCGCGGCGGCTGAAGCGAACTCAAAACGGCCTCGCGGTTCCAGTCCTTCGACGAGTGCGGCCATGTACGCACCGTGGAACGCGTCGCCGCAACCGGTCGTGTCCACAACAGGGACTTGAAAAGCCGGTTGATGGTTCACACTGTTGGGCGAGTCTTTCGTCACGTACCAACTGCCTCGCGTTCCCCAGGTGATCGCAACGGCTTCGCGTTCGGGATGCCAAAGAGCATGTGCGGCGGCTTCGGGCGAGTCTACGTTGGTGATGGATTTGGCAAACGGAAAGGACAAGATCAGATGATCGACCAGCGGGAGCAACTCCGAAAACCCAGGCCCTCCGGCGTGTTCGAAGTCCCCCACGATCGGAATTCCTGAGGTCTTCGCGACCCTCGCAGCGTGGAGCATTCCCTCGATTCCGTAGTGATCGACGTACAGAATTTTCGCCGACTGAATGACACTCTCGGGCGTGTCTTGCGGAGCACTTCGCGTCCCTGCGAGATCGTAAAGAATCGTCCGAGTGTTAGCTTTCGTGTCGACCAGGATAGTGGTGCGAATCGGAGTGACACCGTCCTGTCGTTGGGCGTGTTGGACGTCGACTCCTTCGGTTTCGAGGGTTCTCTGGAGAAACGCCGAATCGTCATTCGTTCCGAGCCAACCAGCGAAGGCACACCGACACCCAAGTCGAGTTGCTGCGACGAGAGCATTGACCGTCTGACCTCCGCACTGTCGTTCGCTCCGAAGGACTTGTATTTTTCCATCTGGGTCAGGATAACTCGGCAAGTACAACAACGTGTCCACCGCCGCACACCCAAGGCCAAGAACGTCGATTGTAGAGGAACCGTCGGAAGTGGATCTCACCTTCGCAAACTGCCTTCTGAATTGGGTCGAGGAAAGGGCGGGATTTTGTAACCCACCTTTGTCTTTCTATTCCCTAATCCCTATTCCCTTCTAAATTTTGCATTCGCTACGCTTCGGCGGATTATCATATCACAATCGAGATTTGTCATGAACTCCCCACCTGGCGACTTGATCGGAGTCTTAAGATGAAAAGTAACGGAGAGGTAGCCAGTCAAACCAAAGCGGACACGCACCCCAAGCCGAAGGGGGTGAAGAAAAGGTCGCGAAAAGCGAGAATCGGTTCGTTCTATTGGTGGTTTTGGGGATCGATGTTGCTCTACTTGCTCTCGATGGTTCTGCCGGTCACCTTCCAATCGATGAACGGCCCAGGGGTCGAGCGTATTGTCGCCATTCCCATGACGCCCAGCCCGAACGGAGCAGCATTTATTCTGGGATATGAGTTCTTCTTGGTGACGATGTTTTGTCTGCTGTTACCGTTCGAAGGGGTGTTTCTGGTTTTGGTTGGTTGGCCGTGGCTGGCGAACCCACTGTTTTGGGTAGGTTGTATTTTTCTGCTGCGTTGGAAAAGTAAGCGATCGGAAATTATGCGCAAGTTGGCCTTTCGGTTTGGAGTCGGAGCGTTGGTGATCGGGGCGGCCTCGGTCCTCCTCTATCACTCTGTTGTTTCGACCGACTTCCCGCTCCTATTCGGATATTATGCGTGGATGTTGAGCTTTGTCATGCTCGTTGTGAATGCGTGGCTGCCGCTGGAACAAAAAAAGTCGAGGTGATCGGCGCCGCAACCAGAACAGCATGCGGAAGGTCTGTCGCATTCGGATTGAGGAGTCGTGGTTTGGGAAATTTGCTTTTCGCTCCGCGAAAAGAACTTAGGCTTTGAAATCTTTTAGCGAAGCGAAACGCA
>CAYYUU010000422.1:0-6661 GCA_964474955.1 uncultured Alcaligenaceae bacterium
GACAAGACAACTTTTCGCGGAGCGAAAAGCAACTTTCCTTACCTTAAAATTCGACATTTGTTCAGCCAATCTCCCATTGTCAGCCAGCATCGTTTCGAGCAATCTTATTCGCCGACAGCAGGATATGCCAGTGGTGTCGCCCCAACGGTGTGTGTATAGCCTCCTTCAATCGTCTTTCTTTGTATCGCATTTGCGAACCCGGCCACGGGTTGTTATGTTCGAGGTTGTGTCGTTCGAATCACTATCACTATTTGAGGAGGACCTTTTCATGGTATCTCTGCTCACGGCTGCGCTCTTCGCAGCACTACCGGGAGTCGCCGATGACTCCGGGTTGCGCCCCCCCGTGCCGCTGAAGTCCGGCGGCAAAGTCATTGACGTCGATACGGGCCATGCCGCACCGTTCGTCGCCAAAATTGATGGCAAGAATTACTTGTTGGTCGGTCAGTTCAGTGGCGGAAAGCTTCGAATGTATCCACTGAGCCAAGCCGAATCGGGCTACAAAATCGGAAAGTTCAGTTGGTTCCAGGCCGGAAACGCCGACGGTAGAGTGCCTGCAGGCTGATGTGTCGGCTTTACTCCACAGTTTGTGGACTTCGACGCAGACGGCAAGAAAGACATCATCTCTGGCAGCTGGCCTGGCCAACTCTACTTATTCCGGGGTCTCGGAAAAGGCAAGTTCGCCAAATCCACTCTCATCAAAGATAAGTCCGGCGAGCCCATTAAACTCGGCTCCGCTTCCACTGTCTTCGCTTGTGACTTCCAGGGCAACGGGAAGCTGGATCTCCTTGTGGGCGACATCAGAGGCAAAGTCCATCTGGTCGTGAACGAAGGCACTCGCAAGGCGCCTGTCTACGGTAAAGCTGTTCCCGTGAAAGCGAATGGAAGACCGATTTACGTGCCGGGGGATTCGCATCCCACTTTTGTTGACTGGAACGGGAACGGAAAGCCGGGATTGCTCATTGGCGCGGCGAACGGTTCTGTTCGATGGTTCCCCAATGTCGGGTCGCGAAAGAACCCAAAGTTTGGGTATGGAGATGAGTTGCTTTCCGGTGTCGACTACCGGGCCGTTCGGAAGAAAAAATAACCACAGCGAGGCTCCCGAACCAAAATCTGCGTAGTCGATTGGAACCGCGACGGCAAATTGGATTTGTTGGTTGGTGATTATAGCTCCAAGCGAGATACCAGCAAAATGACACCTGTCGACAAAAAGAAGTTGGCGAAACTTCAAGCAGAAGTGGCAAAGCTGACTAAAAAAATTCAACCTTACTACAACGAGTTACGCGAGAAGTTGGCGCCGGAACGCAAGAAACTCTTTGCTGCCAAGACCCCCGAAGCAAGAGCGAAAGCGTTGGAGGAATACCGAGCCCGGTCTCAAGAAATTGCCAAAAAGTACGAAAAGGTTAAGGCACGCCGAACCGAGTTGTATCGTCAAATGCGACCGCTCACTGGTGGCACCTACGTCCGCCACGGTTATGTTTGGCTTTACCTTCGTCAGAGTTCTCCGACGATCGCCAAGTAGCAGAATGAGAGATTCGGTTAGGTCATTTGAACCTCGCCAGAGGGCCGGCTAAATCGTTGTGCTTGTTTGTTGCTCGGAAGCCTCGCAGTTTTCCTTTCTTTGGGGTGCCAGATCTCAGACGTGGTTGTACCAACACGGAATGGTGAGAACGCTTTTCCCCTCCCCCGTGGTTTCCACCCACGACTAAGATCTGTCACCCCGAGAAAGGAACACTGCGAGGCTAACAAACCAAAACCAGCTCCGACTCTTCTTTGTCCTCACGCCCAGTGCCCGGGCTTCCATGGACTTGCCCTTCCACCAAACTTCTCCGACTCCCTTTCTCTCAACTCTCAACTCCTTCCCTCTTCTGCCTTTTTCTTTGTTGCTCCCGCGACGTTGTCAAAGATAATGAGATGAGTTATTGCTGAGAACGTAACTCGTAGGAGCAACGAAGATGAACAATGTCCGGAAAATCGCGCTGTTCGCAACCATCGCATTCGTCGCCCTTGGTGCAAGTACCGTGGCCGCACACGAAGGTTTCCACCTCCTTTTCAGTGGGCAGAACAAGACAGCCTGGACGACGAAAGGCAATTGGAAAGTCAGCGATAAGGGAATGATCTCTCTGAAGCCTCGAAAAGGCGAAAAGGGATGGCAACGCTACGATGCCTACCTCTGGAGTCAGAAACGGTTCTCGAACTTCATCCTCGACCTGGAATTCAAAATCCCCAAGCGGGGTAACAGCGGCGTGTTCGTCCGCGTCGGCGATCGCAAGAAGCCCGTGACGACTGGCATCGAAGTCCAGATTTTGGACTCATACGGCAAGAAGGGAAAACTCACCCACCACGACAACGGTGGTGTGATCAAGACAACCGGACCGACCAAAAATATGTCGAAACCCGCTGGCCAGTGGAACCGGATGATTGTCATGTGCAAGGGTAATCACATGACTGTCAAACTCAACGGCGAACAAATCATCGATGTCCAACTCAACGAACACAAGGCCACGAAGGTCTGTCCGAAGAGTGGCTACGTCGGTCTCCAAGATCACGGCCTGCCGATCTGGTTCCGAAATGTGAAGATCAAAGAACTGAAATAACATCACTCAACGACTCGCGCGAAGGAAGAAAAAAAGACGAACCACGGATAACACGAATGAGCACGGATAAGAGATATCTTTTATCCGTGCTCATTCGTGTTATCCGTGGTTCTTTTTCTTCCTCAGTGCCTTCGCGCCTCCGCGTGAGGCCCAAGTCTGTCTTTCGTGCCTCAACTGTAGACGGGCTGCAAACATTCCTTCAGCGCCTGGCAAGTATATTCGATTTGCTCGCTCGTGAGTTCTGCAAACATCGGCAACGAAATACATCGCGACATCAAATCTTCAGCGACCGGAAAATCACCGCGTTGATGCCCAAGGTGTGAGTAGGCCGGTTGGAACGGAACGGGCGTGGGATAGTGGATGCCGGTTGCGATTCCCTTGTCGGCCAATGCTCCCCGCAATGCCTCTCGGTCGGGATGGTCGACCTTCACAACGTAAAGGTGCCAGACGTGGGCCAGCGGATGGCTCGTCGTCGGGAGTTCCAATTCGGGAACGTCGGCGAGAAGTTCGTTGTACTTTTCGGCGTTGGCACGTCGGGCAGAGTTCCAACGATCGATGTGTTTGAGCTTCACGTCCAGAACCGCACCCTGCAGACCTTCCATGCGAGTGTTGAAGCCGATCTCGGCGTGGTTGTGTCGACCACGTTGGGCATGGTCGCGGAGGGATCGAATTCGTTCGGCTACGTCGTCGTCATTCGTCACGACGCAACCACCTTCCCCGAATGCCCCAAGATTCTTGCCCGGATAGAAGCTGAAACATCCGGACTGCCCGATGCTCCCGACCTTCTTCCCTTCGAAGATTGCCCCGTGCGATTGAGCCGCGTCTTCGATCAACACCAGCCCATGTCGGTCGGCGATTTTTTTCAAAGCACCAACGTTCGCTGATTGGCCGTAGAGATGGACCGGCAAGATAGCCTTCGTTCGCGGGGTGATAGCTTTTTCGACCAACGCGGGGTCCAGTGCATAAGTCCCGGGCTCGATGTCCACAAAGACCGGCTTGGCACCAACGTAGCTGATCGCCCAACTCGTACTAATCCAGGTCGCCGGTGTTGTGATGACTTCGTCGTCCGCCTGGACGTCCGCTGCGATCAACGCCATGTGCAATGCCGAAGTGCCGCTGTTCAACCCGATGCAATGCTTGACGCCGATGTATTCCGCGAAATGGTTTTCGAAATTCTCGACTCCCGGACCGAGGATGAAACGGCCCGTCGTGATGACCTCTTCAACGGCCGCCTGTAGTTCCGATTTCAAGGAAGCGTTCTGCGTGGGGATATCGAGGAAGGGAACTTGAATACCCATGGTTAGACCTTTTCTGTGTTGTAAGTTCTTATCGATTGTAAAGAATTTAGTCAGTTCAATCGCCGATCCGTTCACTTTCGACGGACATATACTTTCACAGGCAACCCCGGCACGTCGTCGCGATACGTCCCGACGACGTCATACGATTTCAAAAGCTCATCGAGAACGTGGGAGAGTTTCCGCTGGCCGCTCTTCTCGCCCCCGCGATACATGAGTTCCAGGTTGCGATGAGATTCTTCGGGAAACTCCATCCGCACGATGACCTTGGGAGGATGCTTCTTGAGGTGCTCGGCGTCTTTCTCCGCGACGTCGTTGGGACAAACGTCCCAGAAGTGTTGGCGGCCAAACGTGGCCAACGGACGATTGGCCAACACGTGGAAGACGGAGAGGTGCGGGTATGTGTATATGGGCTCGCCAGGAGAGGTATTTTTCTTGATGTGTTCGGTGACTTCGTCGAAGACTTTGGCGGTCTTTGGATCGAGTTGAAACCCTTGTAACTCCGGAAGTTTCGACCCTGCGGTGGAAAAGCCAACCGGTCGTTCGACCCAACCGCCCCAACCGTAAGGCTTCTCCCACTTGTTAATGCATCCAAGCACAATGACCCCGACGCACATCGCCGCGACGAAGTTTCGGAGTAGCGATTCCGCTTTTGGGGTGAGTCCAAACAGGCACGCCAGGACGATCGCCGAACCTGGCGCCGCCATCGGTTCGTAGACCGCGCAGGACATGGCCAGCGTGAAGGCCGTCACGAATCCGCAGAGAGAAACGAGGGCCAGTGAGATGGTCTTCGCGCCCGTTTCGCCGCGAAACATTTTTCTCGCAAACCAGAGGAAAAGAGCGAGGCAACCGAACTCGCCCATCAACGTCAAGGCAAATCCCGGGGTCCGACTCGACAATCCGACCAAGTACAACTGGTACATGCCGAGGATCAACATCGCCAGGCCGACGCTGAGCGCGAGAGGGTTGAAATAAAGCGTTGGGGTTGTTTTGTTAGTCTCGGATTCGGCGGCTTCGTCTTCCGGTCGGCGGAACGTTCGCGACCACATGCTGAGACCCCATCCAATCCCAATCAACACGATGGAGAGGATCGCAGCGACTCGGGCGCTGACGACGAGTGGGATCCCCGTGAAGGGTCGGAGCAGCGCAAGTCGCAAACCGCCCTTGGCCTTCGGACCAGTCAAGAAAGCTTGGTGGATGTAATCATCGAAGGCACCGATCCAGGCGAGCCAAATGAACACTCCGCCCACGGGCAAACAGAAGCCGATCACGCCCGCGAGAGACGACCATTTGCATTGCCTGAGTCCGTACTTTTTCCAGACGGCCAGGGCAATGAACCCGCCAAGCACTCCCACCGCCAACACAGCCGGTTGTTTGACGAGAAAACACATCCCCAAAAAGATCCCGGCCAAGACAGCCCAGAGATATCCCCAACCCTTCGGATTGTCGAAGACTTTCGCGGCGAAATACGTGGCGTAGATCGCGAAGACGGGTTGAAAGTGGTGATACACCAATGGCGTGTCGGCCTGGTCTCCGCTAGAAGCGACGTGCATCGTGATGACCGAGAGCGCGGCGAATGTCGGCTTGCAAAATCGCGTCAGGAGTTGATAAAGACAAACCAGGGCACCGAGTCTAACGACGATGCCAAAGAGGTACGCATAAATGACCCGTGAACCGACGACCGAGAAGAACTAGATTGCGTACGCGGGTTTGCAAGGTTGTCCGGTGTGTTAGTAGTCGAGATACGGATATTGCCCTTGTTGAGCCGCGTGGTGGAAGAAGATGTTGTGCATCGACGTGGGCGCAAGATATTGATTCCACCACGTCAAAAAGAACAAACCACTCACGAGCACGACCGCAAACGCACCAAGCCGGATTGCGGAATTGGGATCGGTTGATGAACCGAGTTGAGTAGGTGTAGGCGTAGAACTCGGCAGCTCGACCTTCGGGGAAGAGGTCGGCTCTTGCAATGTGGTTGTCATGGATCGGAGGCCTTGAGTCTTTCGTTGACTTGGTTTGGGGGAGTTCGAACGCTGCTCATCGCGAAGCATGACCGCAGGTCAGAAGACGAAACGAGCCAAGCCACATGGGGACCGTGGAACGTGCCTCGTTCTCAATTCCTGCCGGAATTGTCTAACCGTCGGAAACTTAGCTCACGATGGGGACGGAAGCAAACGGGCCGAGAAATGTTGCCAAGCGAACTTCTCAAACGAAAAGATCGGATGCGACGAGACCGAACAACGAAGAATTCATTGTGCCGCTCGGTTTCGTGTTCTAACTTTGCAACAGCGGTCCAGAGATGAGTTCTCCTTTTTTCCCCTCTTTGAGAGACTTAACCTATGGGACTATTCAGCCGGTCCATGACAAATCGTTTTCGTTGGTTCATCGACCGAGTTCTTCCCCCGATTCTGAGTGATTCGCGTTGGTTCAACTGGGTGTTGGCTCGCGTAATGTACGGTAAGAGGCCCTTCGACTTGGATTTCAAGGAAAAAGCGGACCTGATGTCCGACGAAGAATTTCAAGCGGCGTATCGAGCTCTCGGCGGCAACCCCCAGAGGAACTCTGACACGACCCCCGGCCAGGAAAAGTTTGTCCTCGACTCCGTCGAAGGCCAGACGGTCCTGGAACTCGGTTGTGGAGGTGGAAATTTATCCGTCGAGATGGCCAAGAAAGGTCACAAGGTCACTGCGGCAGATATCAAGAACGTTCTTCGTCCGGATGCTCAGAAATGGTTGGAGGAACACCCCGACCAGATGACATTCGTCTCGGCCT
>CAYYUU010000423.1:0-6651 GCA_964474955.1 uncultured Alcaligenaceae bacterium
AAGTGGCTCGCCATCTTCTCTCGGATGATCATCCACACAAGCCCGAAGCGTGAACGAGGGATTCTGATACAAGCCCGAAGTGCGAGCCAGGGACACGAGCAAAGCAGGAAAATCGCTTCAGGCATTATTCGTTTCCGCTTGGAAGCAAGCGCTCCCTTTGTCCTTTTCTTCAATTCCGCTTGTAAATTTTGCCTTGCTTCGTATACACGATCCTCCGAACACGGAGGGACCCGAACGAGACCGAGGACAAGGACACGTTGGGAAAATGGAGAGCCGTATCCGGAGTCAGTGGCGCTGCTGCCTCACCATCCTGGTGATGATGGGGTTGTGCAGTCTTGCCGGATGTGCCGGACATCACGGAAACCCACGGTATTTCCCCTATTATCTGCCTCCCGGACCGATCCAACGTAGTCATGCCAAACCGGCGGGAAGCGGTTACTATGCGAACTTCGATCATCACGCCGTGCGGCTCGAAGTTCGCCCCTTAAATCCGGCACCAGTTCCGGTCCGGACCCAACACGTCATCATCGCAACAGTGCTCGACGGCAAGGGAGAGCCCTTGCGACAACGCCGCGTCCACTGGGTCGTTCAAGGAGAAGGCCACATCGTCGAAGTCGACGAAAGCGGCTACCTCTCCGATCGCGGATACACCATCGACCACAAATCCGCCGTCAGCTACACGAACTACGGCTATCACACGATCACGCGAGGCAACGAGGACCCGAAGGACGATTTCCAACTCCGCCCCGGGCAGACGTGGTGCGTCGTCTCCTCCGCGTCCGAAGGCGATTGTTCGATCAGCGTCGTTGCTCCGGGCATCGCCAATTGGGATAAACGAAAGGTCGTCGTTACGGCCAAGTGGGTCGATGCCCAGTGGGAATTTCCGACAAACGCTACGGCCCGTTACGGAACAAGCCATATCTTCCGTACTCGCGTTTTCCGATCCACCGACCGCCAACCGTTGTCCAATTACCGCGTTCGATACAAGATTCTCGACGGCCCGCCTGCCTTGTTCATCTCGCGACAAAGACGCGGCCCGAACCAACAAACGACCGTCAAGACCGACCTCGACGGGTACGGCGACGTAGAAATTCGACAAGACGAACCGGCCCAAGGGGTCAATCGCGTGAGCGTGGAAATCGTTCGTCCTGCGGACCCGACAAAGCCTGGAGGCGTCGGAATCGTCCTGGCCAAAGCGATCGTCTCGCTCGAATGGCTCGCGCCGAACATTGTGATGAATCACATCGGCCCGGCATCCGCAAACATCGACGAACCGGTCACGTACACCACAACCGTTGCGAATACTGGAAAAGTGGAATCAGCACCGGGCTTCCTGAAGACGCAAGTCCCACCCGGTTGGAACTTTATCCGATCGAACCCTCAGGCCACGTTCGACGACAAATTGGGTGAAGTGATTTGGACGTTCCGGTCATTGAAGCCTGGCGAGACGCGGACATTTGAAACTATTTGCCAGCCGACCCAAACAGGACTGTTCAAGAGTTGCGCGTTCGTCGAGACCGTGGATAAGTTGAAGGCCACGAAATGTGCCGAAACCGAAATCACACGAGGACAACTCGATCTGAAGGTGACCGGACCGGAGTCTGCAGTTGTTGGCGAGGTCGCGACATTCCAAATACAAATAGCCAACCTCGGGAGTGGAGCCGCCAAGAAGGTCTCTGTCGATGCCGAGTTCACCAAGGGCCTCAAGTCCGCCGACCCGAACCAGGGCGGGAACAAGGTCACAGCGGAATACGGCACGATCACTCCGAACCAACCGCTCGAACCATTACCCCTTAAGTTGATTCCGGTTCAACCTGGAAACCAAGCCGTCCGAATTACTTTGCGAGCCGAGGGGCTTGCCCCCATCACGAAAACGCTATCGCTCACCGTCCGCAAACCCAAACTCAGCGTCCGCATAGACGGACCACCGACGCGAGTCGTCGGACGACCCGCCGAGTGGAACATCACCGTGGCGAACGATGGCGACGTCCCTTTGAGTAACGTCGTGGTGCGCGGCCAATTGCCTGCAGGCTTCGAGTTCGAAGAAGCCACAAAGAACGGCCGCCTCGTCCGGGCCAACAACGAAGTCGTTTGGGAACTTGCACCGCTTCGAGCCGGGGAATCCAGACCGCTCCAACTCCGGGCTCGCTGTGGTCCAACCCAGAAAGAGCCATATCGCACGACCGTAAAGGCGACCTCGGACTACGGCCAAACGGCCGAAGATGCAGCGAACATCAAGGTCGTGGGCATCGCTACCTTGCGGGTCGAAGCCATCGACCACAGCGACCCTGTCGAGGTCGGAAAAGAGGTCGTGTACGAAATCCAAGTCGAGAATCGGGGGAGCGCGGCCGTCCGAAATATCCGCCTCGACGTGAAGGTATCCGGCGAACTCCGCATCCTCGCGCTCAAAGGTCCTCGCGGCAAGGGAGGTGGGGCGGGAGGCCGAACGGCATCGTTCGGAGTACTTCCTCAACTCGACCGAGGCGAAACAAAATCCTACATCGTGCGGACTATCGCGGACAAGCCGGGGAATGCCCGAATCCAGGTGAACGTGTCGAGCAGCGTCGGCAATTTGACCGAGGAGGAGCCGACGGCCATCATCCGCAGCAATGGCCCGCAAGTCGGACCACCGCCACAAGCACCGAATGTCGGGAAGTTGCAACGCCCGCTTCCGGCAGGGAAAAAGTGATGAACGCGGGTTCTACTTCGTTTCGGGATCTTTGACTTTCGTCAATACGCTGCAGATGGGAATGTCGGGGTGCCCAATCCACCCAATCCCATCTCCGTTGGGTAAAGTTCTCGCTGTGATTTCCTGATAAACTTTTCGAAAAGCGAAGGCTAAGAAAGTTCCTTCGCTCGCGCTTCAGGCTTGTGAAAAAAACTCCGTTCCCTGATCGGCTGGGAAACTTTACGATCCCATCGGATCCAGATAGTGTCCGAGTTTATCCCGCTTGATCTGGAGGTACTTTCGGTTGAGCGCGTTCGGCGGCGTCAAGATCGGAACACGTTCGACGATTTTCAGACCGTATCCATCGAGCCCAACGACCTTCCGCGGATTGTTCGTCAAAAGGCGGATTTCTCGGACGCCGAGGTCGCGAAGAATTTGGGCACCGATTCCGTAGTGTCGCAAATCCGGCGCGAACCCAAGACGTTCATTCGCTTCCACCGTGTCGAGCCCTTCTTCCTGCTGGAGCTTGTAAGCTTGTAGCTTCGGAAGCAATCCAATCCCGCGACCTTCTTGTCGCATGTACAAGACCACGCCCTTGCCCGCGTTTTCGATCTGTTCCATGGCTTCATGCAGCTGCGAGCCACAGTCGCACAATAGGCTATCGAAAATGTCTCCCGTCAGGCATTGACTGTGGATGCGAACAAGGACCGGCTCCGTTTGGACGGGGACTTTGCCGTTGACCTCGACGCCGAGCCCGCCCTTGCAAATGGCGAGATGAGGTTCGGGGTCGACGATCGACGTGTACGCGATCAAATCGAACTCGCCATGTTTGCTCGGGAGTTTCAGCGACAACTCCCGCCGAATCAACTTCTCCCGAAACCGCCGATATTCGATCAGGTCGGCGATGGTACACATCTTCAAATTGTGCTCACGGCAGAACTCTTGCAAATCGCTGACGCGAGCCATTGTTCCGTCGTGATTGACGACCTCACAAATGACGGCGGCTTCCTTGAATCCGGCAAGCCGCGAGAGGTCGATACTTCCTTCCGTGTGTCCGGCCCGGACGAGCACGCCGCCGGACTGTGCCCGAAGGCAGTGAACGTGACCTTTCCCACGGATGAGATCATTTGGAGTCGTGTTGTCGTCGATCGCAACTTGAACGGTCCTCGCACGGTCAAACGCGGAGGTTCCGGTCGTGATGCCGAAACGTGCATCAATCGGCGGAGTGAATGGCGTGGCGAGAGGGTCGACGTTCTTGCCACCCATTGGCTCCAGGTTGAGACGATCACACATTTTTGGCGAGAGCGAAAGGCACACAAGCCCGCAGCCGTTTCGCATCATGAAGTTGATCGCTTCGGGTGTCGCATTTTCGGCGGGAACGATCAGGTCGCCTTCGTTCTCGCGGTGTTCGTCGTCGACCATGACGATCATCCGCCCGGCGCGGAGTTCTTCGATGGCCTCGTCGATGGTGCAGAAGATGTGAGGATCTGTAGGCATCGGATTGGTTCCTCGTTGTATATATGAGACAATCGTCGGACGCCCGACGGTGGCGTTTGAATTCGCTACTTTTATTGTATGCAAACGAGGCCAGAATGGGCGAAACTCGAGAAAGGTGTGAGGCCGAACGCAAGACCCAGAAACTCGCAAAGGGAAAGGAGAAGCGTATGCCTGAACTGCAGCTGAGTCGTCGTGGCCGAATAGTCTCCTACGTGGCGATGGCGGTGTTGTGTCTCATCGCCATCGTGACGTTGATTGCAAAGATACCACCCGCGTCCTGGGTGAATGGGTTCCAGGCGATCTTGACGAATGGATCGTATTCGCCCAAGTTGACGATCATCCTTTTGGTCGTGCCAAGCCTCGGTCTTGGTTGGCTGTGTGGAATACTTTTCGATGCCGTCACACAACGAGGGGAATTCCGGGATACGGACACAAGGCGGCGCCGGAGAAGACAAAGAGATGAATTCGAAGAGTGGGAGGATTTCTGAGGTGCGCTGTTACGTGCTTCCACATTTGGCAAAAGCACGCAACAGGATTCACCATCAAGGTGCGATAAAGCTTCTTATTTTTCTCCATCCCGATACCCAGGCACAAGAGGCGCGGCATCGATCACGTCCGGGAAACCATCTTCGTCAGAATCTCGTAAGTATTCCAGATTCAGCCCATACGCTTCGCGAACGTTTGTCAAAGCATGCGAGACAATTCTGTCGTTGCGAACGTTTCGGACCTTACCTTCGATTTTGCCGGGAACCTCGAAGAGCCATTCGGGATTGAACCGCTCGATTCCCGTATCCATCCCTTGAACCTTGAAGTGCTCGGAGATCTTCCCGTCGCCGTTCATGTCGGTGGGTAATTGATCGGTCTGGTACAGGACGAGACTTCGCAAGAACAGCTGAACCGCGAGTTGTTCGTCGCCCTTGAGGATCGTGTACGCGACTCGCGACTTCAGAGCTTCCCCACCATGTCGTCGGATGACCTCGTCGAGCGACAGACTCGCTCCGTCGTGGCCATACGGTGCGGTGGTTCCGACGCCCCAAAGCGGAGCCGTTCGCCATTTTCGAATGAGCGTCCCGTCGAACTGCATTTGGTAGAACGCTTCCCCGACGTCGTGGTATTTCATGTCAGTGTAAATGCCACGCACAACAACATCCTTGCGGTTGCGAATCCAACGGTCGCCTTTCTTCTTGGCCAACAGCATGACCTTTCCTTCGAGCCGCGACTTCTTCTCGTTGTAGCTCACCTGCAGGTCAAAGAATCGTCGGTCCCCATCGTAGCGTTCTGTGTAGTCCTTGGCGTTGGGGTTGTGCGGATAGAGATACCAGTCAGGGATATGACAAGCAGCACACCCAACCTTGTGGAAGAGTTTCTCACCCTCGCGCACTCGCGGCGTGATGCGTCCTTGAGCAGGTGCCGGATGATTGAGCATGTACCATTCCATCATGTCGAGGTCGCCCTCGGTGATCTCTTCGCAGTATCCATCTCGATCTGGGTCGTCGAGGCTCACGCCTTTCTTGTTCTTCACACCACCACGATCGCGACCCACGGACGTCACAAATTGAATGGCTCCTGCGTTCGAAACTTGGGCGATGCCGTCCTTGTCGGGGTCGTTGATGGTCGTCGGATCACACGCCTGCATCCCCGAGTGGATGTCCCACGGAACCGTCGAGAACGCACGAAGCGTATTCGGCACGGGCGGGCGGAACGGCACATACAGATGTCCAAAACCAAACATTTGGACTTCGATTCGATAACCGGCAACGTTGGGGAATTTCAGATTCCGGGCGAACGCGATCCGCTTGCCGTTCTCGTCGACGAAGACGGGGTAAAACACCTCGTTCAGGTCCGGGTACCCGTCCTTGTTCACGTCGTCGAACCGACCATAATCGATGCTGACCCGTTCGCCCTGCGCAAAAAGGGGCAAGTTGTGCAAGACGCAGCGTTTGCCCTTGGCTTCCTCGAAACTGATCCAGCCGTCGCGGTTGGTATCGACAATCGCCAGCGCCTGCAATCGCATCTGCAGGCCGATCATCTCCGCGAGCCCGGCTCCGAACATGTGTGGGGTGTTGCGTCCCGAACCGCCATTCTTGGCGATCGTCATCCCGGCACCGGCATCCCGATATGGAACGTTGTGGCAAGCACCGCACGAATTCGTATGGCTGCGGTCCATCATCTTGCTCACTCCGTCAGTCAGGAGCACGCCGGCAATTTTACCGGTGTCACCGTACACGCCATCTCGCTCTCGGAAGTTACGTTGGAACAAACTCCGACCCCACTGAAATCCTAACCACGGATCGACCTCTTGAAGATACATCGATCCGCCCTTCTTACTCGAATCCGTTGTGTGAACAATGCGGACTCGAGGGTTCTTGATCGACAACCCGCTCAAGTCACGCGGCGAGTCGATCGGATTGGAAAGTGTGTGTCCCGGTCGCTCCGACAATTGCGCAAACACCCCAAGGCCGTACCCGAGGAACAACGTCGCGGCC
>CAYYUU010000424.1:0-6639 GCA_964474955.1 uncultured Alcaligenaceae bacterium
CCTCGTCAGCGTCTTTCGTGCGGACTTTTCGCGGAGCGAAAAGCAACTCTCAGACGACCCCGCAGAACTCTCAAACTTGAGCCCTTTCTTGGATTTGGTAAATCCCCAGACCCATCATTTGGCAAACAATTCCGATTATCCGGATTCATTGCGCTAGGAACTTGCTCAATTTTTCTTTATAGAGGTGGCCGGAGGGACGCACGCCGCGAATGCTTTAGTGGCATTTCGGACACAGCATTTCTCAGGAATGGCGGTGGTGTATGCGAAGCCTGTTGATCGTGGTGGTTCTGGTGATGGCCGGATGTCAAAACGTCCGAGGGCCACTACAATATCGAGAGCCCTTGCGACCGGACGATCCGGTATTTCCGATCGCCGAACAGCAACGGCGTGGGCGAGATCGTATTGGTCTGCCGGACGTATCGCGGGAAGTTGGCCCGTCGGAGGGTCTCAATCTGCCGCGAGGGTTCAACCAGTAAGAATATAGAACATACCTGACGCACGAGGTGATTGACCGTGAGCACCACGTCTTCGGAATCCGAACAACTCCCAGAACCGGCTCCGCCGTTCTGGGTCAAGCAGCGACAGCTCAAACTCGAGTCGGTCGGGACGAATTATTATCGGCTGTCTGGGCCGAACACAGAAGATGCGTTTGTCGGGTTGCGGAAGGCCGACAACGGAAAATACATCGCCTACGTCCGAACCGAACAAGATGGCAAAGATGCTGCGGCAACCGAGCCCGAGTTCACCTATCCAGCCGATGCCTGGCAAGCCGCCTTTGAGCTGTATCGGGAAGTCAAGGTGTTGTAAGGGTCATGTCCCGTACTCTGGAAGACCGGATCGTTGGGTGTCTGATCGGAATGGCAGCGGGCGACGCCCTTGGTCTTCCGTGGGAAAATCTATCCGCACGCCGCATCAAGAAATTCGTTCCGCATCTGGAGCGTCATCATTTCCTTTTCGGACGCGGCATGGTTTCGGACGACACCGAACACCTTTGCCTTGTGGCCCAATCTCTTGTCTCCACTGGGGACGACATCAACCGATTTCAAGGCTCGCTATCGTGGCGGCTTCGATGGTGGTTCCTCGCTGGTTCCGCTGGGATCGGACGTGCGACCTTGCTTGGGTGTCTGAAGCTGTGGCTGGGATTTTCCGCGAAGAACAGCGGTGTTTTCTCTGCGGGAAACGGTCCCGCCATGCGGAGTCCGATTCTCGGAGTGTGCCTCGGCGACGACATCCCGCGTCTTCAAGAGTTCGTGAAATTTTCTACGCGCGTGACTCACACTGATCCGAAGGCAGAGTACGGAGCAATGGCCATTGCGCTGGCCGCTCACATGTCCGCGACCGAAGCGGACGCGAGTTCCTTCCAAACCAACTACATTTCTCGATTGAAAGATGTTCTCGGAGACAGTTGCCCCAAACTCTTGGAGATGCTTGGGCAAGCCGTCGAAAGTGCCGGAGCAGGCGAAACGCCGCAGCAATTCGCGGCTCATCTTGGCTTGAAGAAACGAGTCACTGGCTACATCTATCACACTGTCCCTGTCGTCATTCAAGCGTGGCTTCGCTACCCGGACGATTATGAGACAGCAGTTCGCTCGATCATTGAGTGCGGAGGAGATACCGATACAACTGCGGGCATCCTCGGCAGCATCATTGGCGCGCGTGTTGGTGAAGCGGGAATTCCAAGATTGTGGATTCAAGGGATATGCGAGTGGCCTTGTGGAATCAACTGGATGCGGCAACTTGGGGGCAAACTTGCTCGCGTCTTAAAAAGTGGCAAACCAGAAAAACCGCTTGGGGTCAACATTCCTGGGTTAGTTCTTCGCAACTGGTTCTTTTTCTTTGTGGTGCTGTTGCACGTCGCGAGACGTTGTTTGCCGCCGTACTGATTCGATGGAACAGGATGGAGCAAGCTACTTTTTCCCACGAAAACGATCCGGCTTCGGAGGAAGCAACATATGCTCACACGTTACTTCGTCGCGCTCTGCTTCGTCTTGCCTGGGACCATTGCGTTCGGGCAGGCGAAAACCGATTCCACACCCGTACCGCATCAAACGATCACACTGAAAAACAAATCAATTCCTATCAAGGACGCACTCGCAGCCATCTCGAAACAAAGCGGGCTGTTGGTCGCGGATCGACGCACGACACCCAAGGACATGACGGTCGATGTTCAATGGGACAAAGCGACGTTTTGGGAAGCGATGGGTGATCTGGCCAAGAAGACCAATTCGCGGGTCTCGATCTATCAGAAGGACGGGGCAATCGCGTTGGTCGATGGGACGCCGCATCCGTATGTGAGTCTACACGGTGCGTTTCGAATGACGCTCGATCGGATCGATGCTTTTCGTGAATTCCAGACGGGGGTGGGACGAAACCAGTTTACGCTCGGACTGGCGTGGGAGCCCACGGTCAAACCGTTTCTGCTCGAAGTGAAATCGTATGTTGCAGTCTACGGAGCCGACCCGAAACTCCGACCAACTCGGTTCGGTGGAACGGGTCAGGGGACGCGTTCGGTTTCGCCGGGGCGAGGACTCGAAATTTCGGAAGTGACGACACCATTGCCGCCCCGGTCGGCGGAGCGATTGTTGAGCCTCAAGGGGACGTTTTCGATCACGACGGCCACGCGAATGATGGAGGTCACGTTCAAGAATTTTGCCTCGGCCTTCAAAAATGGCAAGACCCTGGTCTCGAAAAAAGATGGCGTCGTCGTGAGCGTGGGCGAGTGTCGAATCTTACAGCCCGGACGTCGTTGGTCGGTGGGTATTGATGTGAAGTATCCGAAGGATTCGCCGAATTTTGAGAGCTTCCAACAGAGTCAGTGGGTGCGGCACAATAAAGTCTATCTCGTGCGAGCGGACAATCCCAAGGTGCGATTCGAAGTACTTCCGGGTGAGCAGGAACCGCCGATCATTTCTTCCCGCGAGGCGTCGTTCGTCTATGCGTTCACCGCCAGAAAAGGACAGCCCGAACTCGGTGAACCGAGCCGATGGCATCTTGTGTTCGTGACGCCCGAGAGGATCGTCCGAACGAAAGTGCCATTTGAATTCAATAACGTGAAGTTGCCGTAGAACAATTTTCGCACGCGTTGGTAGCAGTTTGGAGGCAGTGAGGTCGCGTTCCAGTTGCCTTTTCATTCCTACGATTCTTGATCGCCTGGGGAAGACTCGCCCAAGTCTGATCCACTTGAATTTCGGCAAGGGGGGAATAAAACGAGCAATATTCAAGAGTTGTGGAAAGCAGCGATAATTTACCAAGGGAGCGACAATGCCACTCGGATACTTGTGCCTCGTATTACACGCTCACCTTCCCTTCGTCCGGCATCCCGAATATGACGATTTTCTGGAGGAAGATTGGCTCTACGAAGCCATCACCGAGACGTACATCCCGTTGTTGGAGGTGTTCGAAGGGCTCGAGCGGGATGGCGCCGATTGGCGGCTGACGATGTCGATCACTCCTACGCTCGCCGCCATGTTGAGTGACCCGTTGCTGCAATACCGCTATGTCAGGCACATCGACAACCTCATTGCTCTGACGAACAAAGAAATCGAACGAACTCGCTGGCATCCGCAACTCAACGCGCTTGCGAAGATGTATTTGGCCAGATTCGAATCGTGTCGGAATGTCTTCGTCACACAGTACGGCAACAACCTGTTGAACGGTTTCCGCAAGTTTTTCGAGACAGGGAAACTCGAACTCATCACGTGCGGTGCCACCCACGGCTTCTTGCCATTGATGGACGTCAACCGCAACGCCGTGCGGGTCCAGATCGAACAAGGGGCTCGGGAATTCGAACGCCACTTTGGTCGACGTCCGCAAGGGATTTGGTTGCCCGAGTGCGGGTATGCCCCGGGAATCGAACAGTTGTTGCGAGACTCGGGCATCCGGTATTTTTTCACCGACACACACGGGATTCTGTTCTCCGAGCCACGCCCGAAATACGGAGTTTATGCCCCCATCCTTTGTCCCGATACGCAGGTTGCGGCGCTAGGTCGTGATACCGAATCGTCTAAACAAGTGTGGAGCGCCATCGAAGGATATCCGGGGGATTATAACTACCGGGAGTTCTATCGCGACGTCGGCTTCGATCTGGATTATGATTACTTGAAGCCACACTTGCATGACTCTGGAATCCGAAGTCACTTGGGCATCAAGTATCACAAGATTACGGGTCGGACCGAACATAAGGAGCTGTATGATCCGAAGGCCGCCCTGGACCGAGCTGCGGAACACGCCGGGAACTTCATGTTCAACCGCGAGAAACAGGTCGAGTGGTTGGCCGGTGGGATGGACCGACCTCCGATCATCGTTGCGCCCTACGACGCGGAACTTTTCGGACATTGGTGGTTCGAAGGCCCGAACTGGATCGACTTTTTACTTCGCAAACTTCATTGGGACCAACAAATCGTCAAGACGATGACTGTTCCGCAGTACCTCGAACAGTTCTCCACACTCCAAGTTGCCAAGCCGGCCACGTCGAGTTGGGGACATAAGGGCTATGCCGAAGTGTGGCTCGAAGCCTCCAACGATTGGATCTATCGGCACCTCCATGAAGACGCCGACCGGATGGTTGAATTGGCACACCGGTATCCGGAACCGAGTAATTCCCTGCAACGTCGTGCTCTCAATCAAGCCGCGCGGGAATTGTTGTTGGCCCAGTCGAGCGACTGGGCATTCATCATGAAGACGGGGACGATGGTCGAGTATGCGGTCGAGCGGACCAAAGTTCATGTCCTGAATTTCAACCACCTGTACGAGCAGATCAAAAAAGAAGAACTCGACGAAAGTTGGCTCGTCGAGATCGAAAGCCGACACAATCTGTTCCCGGATATGGATTACAGGTTATATGCGTGAGGATGGATGCGAAGGAAGGGTTTGCGCCAGACGGAAAACTCAGAGTCGTGTTTGTGGTTGTGTATTGGAGTGTCTCCTTTCTTTTCGCGAAAGGAGACGCTACCCTAAAGGCGACACTCGTAGATCTGTCCGATCTCTTTCCTCTCAATCATCTTGATCGACTAACCACGTTAAGAACACGGCATCATCTCCCCCATTTTGGGAATACGAAGCCCATCTCGTTTGTTCTGAGCTTGGGAGTGACCGCCCCAATAGGGCCTGGCTCCAGTCGTTGACTTGGTTTGTGGCTTGGAGTCTTTGGTACTCGGCTCCCTCAAGAAACCGTTGGATGGTCAGGAACTTCGACCCGCCTTGGTTGAGGTAGTTGGTCCACAGGCTCAATTCTTGATATTGCAAGTTCCGTGCGAGTAGATTTCGGCTCACTTGGTTCGCCCATGCCGAGTTGGATAGGTAGTGTTGGCCGGCGTTACCCATGAGGGCAAAGACGACGACCGTCTTCGAACCGCCCCGCTGAAGATATCCGACCCAGAGGTTGATTTCATTTTCGCGGAGCGAACGATCAAGAATATTCTTTCCAGTGTCCGAGACCCAATCGACGAGCTTGCGTTTTTCGAACTCGGGATGTTTCACGAACTCACGGACGACTGAATCTGGCGAACTGCCCTTCATCAAACGCTCGACCCATTGGGATGTTTCGGCGGTCGTGAGAGTGCGGGTCCACAACGTATCCGCGAGTTGAGTGATCCAGGCTTGTGCGGCTTCGCGTTCGGCTTGCGGGTCGTTGACGGGAGGCTGTTGCGGCGTTGGTGGATTGGTACCGGGCGAACGTGATGAGCCTCCGTCGGTGCCGAAGGTCTCTTTGTTCGTCAGGACATTCAGGCGAACATTTTGATTGCCAATCGTGATCGTCTTCGTCACAGTTCCGGGCAAGTTCTGGCCGCGAAACGTAACTTGATAAGTTCCCGATGACAGCGGAATCGAATACCCGCCGGTGCCGTAAGCCGTATAACTTCCCACACCATTCACGTCGATCGTGACGTTACTCACGCCTTCCCTGGCATCATATTTTCCGTTTCCGTTCAGGTCGTTGTAGACCACGCCGGTGAGATACGAACCGCCCGAGCGTGTCGTTGCTGTGTCGATGGTGAAGTAATTGATATATGGCCCACTTCCGCCTTCCACGATCCCCACGCCGACCTGATTCAAATTCTTGAACACGGAGTCGATCGCGAGCAAATGTCGTCGGTGCGAGAGCGACGGAATCGGTCGATCGATGATGAGTGCGGCCAACGCGCTTTCGGACGTGGCGAACCCTGCGGCGATGCTCTCGGCTGAGTTCGACGCCGGATAACCGGCTCGTACGACTCGCGAGGAAAGCGGTGCTCCTTTGGAAGAATAGTGCGAAAAGAACCGGGCATCATTCATGTCCTGGGAGTGGGCCCGGGCTGCCGCGATCAATCGCGAATCGAAAGCCAATGGCTGCGTCGGCGAGACGTAGGATAAATCTAACCCAATCGAATTTCCGTAGGCAACAGGGTCTTGGCGGGCATCGTTGAGCCGTTCCAACATGACCTGTTCCATGGGCGTAGGTTCGATGAGTGTTGGTGTTGTCGTCGGGACACATCGTTCTTCGAACTGGATCAATTCGAGACGGGCCGAGCGAGTGCTCGAGGGAGAATGAGTGGGGGACAAGTTAGCTCTCCTTTGATGCGCAGTCCCGCTTCGCGTAGATGTTGGTGGAAGCGGCAAAGACTCGCATGTGACACAGTCGGGTCCATCAATTCGGTCACG
>CAYYUU010000425.1:0-6637 GCA_964474955.1 uncultured Alcaligenaceae bacterium
GCCCGGAAAGCCCTCATTCGCTATGATGCCATTCGCGTAACGTTTCTGGAACCGACCGGATGGCAATTACTTCTAAATTTACTCCCCCCGCGGCACAACGCCGACGAGGAGTTAAAGTGCATTCCGGCCCTGTCGCGTGAAGGACGGCCCCAAGGACTCGGCGAAAGCCCAACTATCCAGGTCGGAATTGACAAGACACTCGAAGTGGCATTGCCTTTTCGGTTGCTTCCGCTCGACGTGGAAGAGCCCTTCCAGTTCTACCTTGAGGTCCTCCAAGGTTCCCAAAGTCGCGACCGAGCTCCACGAGAAGGGACGATCGCAATGAACAGACCTTCTCCAAATTTCGAACAGATTATGTGGCAAGTGTGAGAGTTTTCGAAAGTTAGAAGGATGAAAAGTTGAGAATTGGAGTCGAGAGTCAAGAGCTGAGGGTTGACGGTTAGTTTTTGTTGGCCTTTTGGCCAACAAAAACTAACCTGGGCAAACTGCCCCGAACAAGGCGCAAACAAACTCATTTTCCTTTTCCGTCTCTCAACCCTCAGGCCTCAATCCTGAACTCTCGACTCTCAACTAAAAGAGCTAACGCCGGAGATAGTTCCGAAACGATGGACCATACACTGCAAGGTTTTGCTTCACACTTGGAAGGTTTGCCGAGGCCCGAACTCCGCAAGGACCCCATCGTTGGTCGTTGGGTCATCATTGCGACAGAGAGAGCCAAACGACCGGTCAAGTCCAAGCCCGAGACCAGTCCCGTCCCACACACAGGATTGTGTCCGTTCTGCGAGGGTGAGGAAGACAAAACGCCCAACGAAATCATGGCGTATCGGGATCGGAACACGTCACGCGACGAAGCTGGATGGCGAGTCCGCGTCGTCCCGAATAAATTTCCGGCTCTGCAAATCGAAGGCGAACTGAACAAACGCGGCGAAGGCATCTACGACAAGATGGCGGGGATCGGTGCCCACGAGGTCATCATCGAGTGCCCACATCACGAGAGTAATCTGGCATATCTCAGCGAAGAAAATATTCGAGAAGTCCTGTGGGTGTATCACGATCGACTCGTGGACCTGAAGAAAGATCCACGTTTGGTCTATGGAATGGTGTTCAAGAACTATGGAGCTGCCGCGGGAGCCTCCATCGAACATACACATTCGCAATTGATCGTCACTCCCATCGTCCCGATTAGCGTTTGGGAAGAGATGACCGGATCGCTCGAATTTTTCAATTACCGTGGTCGGTGTATCTTCTGTGACATGATCTATCAGGAACTCGGCAGCGAAAAACGAATCGTCATGGAGACGACCAATTTTCTCTGTCTTGCTCCGTATGCGAGTCGCTTTCCATTCGAAACTTGGATCATTCCGAAAGGTCATACGAGCCACTACGAGCATATCCAGAAGAATGAACTGGACGAACTTGGGACCGTCCTCAAGACAATTCTGTTGAAACTCGATATAGCTCTGGATCATCCCGCATACAACTACATGATCCACACTTCGCCGTTCGATACCCAATCTCTCCCGCACTATCACTGGCACATAGAAATCATACCGCGGTTAACTCGCGTGGCGGGTTTCGAATGGGGGACAGGTTTCTACATCAATGCTGTCCCCCCTGAACAAGCTGCCGCGTTTTTGCGAGAGACCGAAGTGGATATGCACGCAACACGGCAAGTGTAAGAGCTATGGCAGGGCGGTGTAGTGTTCCACCAACCCGAAGCGCAAGCGAGGGACATGAGCGAAGCGCGGAACACCGCTTCAGGCATTCTCATCACGCCCACAAATACAGAAAGTGAAACGGTCGTACCTCACCCTCCGATCCGTTTCCGGGCCTCCAGCAAGAACGCTTGAGGTTCATGATACCCTAGGATGGGAGAACCGATGGGAGACCCATCTGCGTCAACGAACAGAATCGTTGGTAAGCTCTCCACCCCATATTTCTGAGCCAGATCTCTTTGGTTGTCGGTGTCGACCTTCACGACAATCGCGTTGTTGTTCAAATATTTCCGGACCGCAGGGTGGGCAAACGTGACCTGATCCAGTTTCAGACACGGACCACACCAGGTCGCGTTAAAATCGATCATGACGGGCTTCTGCTCTTTCTTCGCTTGCTCCAGAGCCTCCTTGTAACTTGCTGCAACCTTCAACTCGGCCTCATATACTGGAGGAGCTTTTGTTGGGACCGTCAAGGCCAGGCCCAGCACTCCACAGAATATTACGACCGCAAGAAAAATCGGGAGGTATCTGGAAACGAAGGTACTCATGGGAGATTTCCAGTTGAGGGGCAATGTCACAGAGGTTCAGAACATCCCCGGGACGAATTTACAAACACACTGGTCCTATAGAAAGTATATGCACGTTGCGCTGATTTTGGTGTGAAATAGCAAACAATGAGTTGAGTTCAACTGGCAGGAATCCGTTCTTGTCACCGAAACCCCCTCCGCTCATTTCGGAAATCATGAGGATGTCAACAATGTCTCGCAGAACCATCGATCCGGTCCCACAATGCCTCCAGTCATACATGGAGGGCTTACAAACGCACGACGTGGATAAGATCGCAACGACGGTCTCCGATTCTCTCGAATTCGTGACGCCCACAAAGACTCTCAACAAGCAAGAATTCCTCGCGATGCTCCGTGCCATCTACACCGCATTTCCCGACTGGTCCTACGACCACGATGCACCGGAAATTCATGAAGATGTGATTGCCATACAGTGGCGACAAGGCGGAACCCATACTGGCGTCCTCTCGCTTCCAAGAGCTGAGCCCGTTCCTCCGACTGGAAAAACGGTACGACTCCCGGAGCATTATTTCTATTACAGACTTGCCAACGATTTGATTATCGAAATTCGGCCTGAAGCCATTCGTGGCGGAGCACCTGCCGGGATCTTCGCACAAATTGGCGTCGATCCGAAAATGGTGTAAAAAGTAGTGGCACACTCCGTGTGCGGTTGTCTTTGTTGTTATTTTGGAGTGCAGCAGCGTAGCTGCCGCTTACGTATTTTCTGTTTCCGTTTATTGTTTGTTGCCGCGATGTGTTTTGCGTCCTCCCTTTCCGTCGTATACAAGAACTGCGCTTCTTTATTGCATCCGACCCCTCGCCGTTATATTCTGATCCTCACATAGTAATGACATGTCTCACAAGTTGTGAGGAAGGAGACGATCTATGCGATGGCACACGATTGGTATTCTGTGTGTGGGATTGGTTGTTGGTGGCGTGAATGTCGCAAACGCTCAAGGCGGAAAGTCAACAAAACAGTCCCCTCGTCTGAAAGTTGAAGGTCGAGTGGCGTTCACAGAGGGACCGGCTTGGCGTTCCTCAGGAAACGTATACTTCACCGACATCGAAAATAATCGGATCATGCGTCGTGATCCCAAAGGCGTGCTTCATGTTTACCGCACGCCGTCGAACCGTGCGAACGGGCTCCTGTTTGATCCCAAAGGGCGACTCCATGCTTGCGAAGGCGGAACGCCGGATAGTCCTCGACGGGTGACCCGAACAGAACTCGACGGAACCATCACCGTTCTGGCTGATAACTACAAGGGCAAGAAATTTAACGCTCCAAACGACCTGGTGATGGATTCCAAAGGCCGCATTTATTTCACCGATCCGCGATACAATACGTCCGAAGGGTTGGAACAGTTCGACAAAAACGGAAAACGAATCGAGGGCGTCTATCGTATCGATGCACCAGGGAAGGTCACTCGCATCATCACTCACGAAGTCGATCGTCCGAACGGAATCGTCATCTCACCGGACGAAAAATTTCTCTACGTCGGCGACAACGTGAACGATGGTCCGAACAACGGGCTCGGTGGAAATCGCAAGTTGTGGCGATTCAATTTGAAACCCGATGGGACCGTCGACCTGAAAAGTCGCAAACTCATGTTCGATTGGGGAACGGATCGAGGCCCCGATGGAATGGCGGTCGATGTCAAAGCGAATCTCTACGTGACGGCTGGATTCAACTTTCCAAAAGACCCTGTTGAGACATCGAAAAAGTATAAAGCTGGCGTCTATGTGATTTCTCCGAGAGGTAAACTCCTCCGTTTCATCCCCGTTCCGATAGACATGATCACTAACTGTACCTTTGGCGACTCGGACCGGAAGACGTTATACATCACCGCAGGTCATAAACTGTGGAGTATTCGGAATCCGATCGCGGGTTACGTTCCCAAGTGAGGCAATTTTTGTCTTTAGAAATCTTCGATACAAGCCTGAAACGCAAGCACAGGATCGGTTTTCGATAAGCCTGAAGCGCGAGCGAAGGACAAAGAAGAACCTTCGCTTGCGCTTCAGGCTTGTAAGAAAAACCAATATCGAACATCCGAACCCGCATCCTTTGATTTATATTCACTGTAAATCAACATTGACGACGTGATGGATGACATAGTCGAGTCCAAAACTCAACACAAGGGCAATCCCCACAACGACTGGGAGTGCCCGAAGGCGAAATGGGGAAAGGACCACACCCGTCACGAGTGAAAAAATCAATGTCGAATATCGAAATGGTAGCCATGAGAATTGAAGGCTCAGCACATAACCGACGGTCAACGTGAGTACGAGGAGCGCGAGCCCGATCTGCATACGGTTTGGCTCATCTCTTTCTGTACCACTCCCTTTTGGAATATCTTCTCCTTGTCTTGCTCGCTTGTTCCATGCCGAAAAACAGTATGCGACGCCCAACAACACAGTCGCGACCAACAAGTAAACAGGAATGTTTGGGAGCGGAAATAGAGGGCGATAGGTTACGTCTTTGAATTCCTTCACTTTCCGATCGATTCGTATGTGGAGTTCCTCTCCGCGCACTACGACGGGATCACAATTCAGTTCTCTGAGTCGCTGTTTTACATGATCCGTCTTCATAGCTTTCGCGAGGATGTCGGAAAACCTATCAGTACGGTCTGGCGGGGTGCCTCTCGGAAACCACCAGTATTGCATGTTTCGCATGACGACCGGAAATCCTTGTTCCTTCGCCGTCGGGACTTTCGGAAAGTCGGGATCGCGTTTCTCGCTCAAAGCGGCCAATGCACGAATACCTTCCTTGTGATAACGGATGAACTCGCCCGTGGAGAATAACGTGAGATCGATGTGTCCACCGAGGAGTTCTCGGAATCGATCTTGTCCGGAACCTGATTGGGTATATCGAAAAAGACTCTTGCGTTTGGCGAGTTCGGGAGCGACGGCACGCTCGAACTGCAATCCGCCAAAGTGACTCACGGCAGCCACGTTCACTCCGAAAACGACCGTACCCGGCGATTCGGTTATCTCTTTCGTCAGGTCTTTCAAATTGTTGAACCGAGAGTCCTCATGAACGACCAGAAAAGACCCCGTCTCTCCGGTCCCCGCGACCGGTTCGAATGCGTTCGCCCCATATTGAACTTGTTGCGCCCGCTGGGCGGTAAACATCGCATCGTGTAATAACAAGACTGTGTAGCCGTCGGGTTCAGCGTCCTTGACGTAGCGACTTCCGACCGTGGCGGCTGCCCCTGGTTTGTTGACGACAACGAGAGTGACGTCCAGCTCTGCTTTCTCGACACCTTTCTCAATGATTCTCGCGAACGTATCCGTCTCGCCACCGGGATTAAACGGCACGATTACACGAATGGGCCTTAAAGGATATGTGTCGTCCTGTTCTTGCGGTGTACCACATCCACAAAATAGAATGAACATCAACCCGAGGACTACGTAACGAAACATGATCAATCCTCGCAGATCGTTACATTGGGGCGATCCGACGCGAACCAACATCTGTAGTTAAAAGAACATGAGCATCGAAACTCGCCGATATGAGTTCGTTTTTTATGTCCTGGTGTTCGGGGTCATCCCAGAGGTTCTCGGATTCCCACGGATCGTTCTCCAAATCGTATAATTCACCCAAGTCGTGTCCATGATAAATAGTCAATTTATATGGTCGATTCCGATACATGGTCGCATACGTTCCACTTCCTCCCGTGAAGTAAGGATCGAGAGCGTCAAAGTATTCCGATCGAACGAATTCGCGATGAAAGTCTGGCAATCTCTGTCCCGTCAAGATCGGCATTAAACTTCGGCCTTGCATGTATTCGGGTTGTTCGAGTCCGGTCAACTCGACGATGGTGGCCGTCTTGTCGAGAAGTTCCACCAATGCCGGACTTTGGATACCCGCTTGAAACTTTTCGGGCCAGGAGAAAATCAAAGGAATACGGACGAGTCCTTCGTAAAACCGGCACCCTTTATACATCAACCCATGATCTCCAAGTGCTTCGCCGTGGTCGCTCGTAAAAATGACAACAGTGTTGTCGCGTTGGTTGGTCTCTTCGAGCGATTGGAGAATCCTGGCGAACTGATCATCGATTTGGGCGATCATCGCATAGTAATTAGCTTGGGCCTCGCGTGCGTTGTGTTCCTCAGGGGTTTTTAGTTCGTCTTGGAAATCGATGTTTGCAAACTTCGCTTGTTGTTCAAGGTCACTCACTTGGAAATACGGCCCCGGCATCTTTGCCGGGTCAAAGCGATCCGCATAGACTTTCGGCGGGATGAATGGAGGATGTGGATCGTAGATATTGACACTCAGAAGCCACGGGCAATCACGTTGTTTCGAGATGAACTCAATCGCCATTTCGGAAGCCCAGGTCGTTTGATGACACTCAGGCG
>CAYYUU010000426.1:0-6634 GCA_964474955.1 uncultured Alcaligenaceae bacterium
TCTCAGAATCGGATACGCTAAGATGAATTGGGCAGAGTCCCAGTGAGAAACGACAGTTCGCGGTCGTTAAAGTCTTCTCGAACAACCCGCGAAAATCGAAGCTGACTTGTTTGCATCACGTGCCCTGACCGATTACTTTCTGAAATACCATTAATATCCTTTGGCATTCCACTTCCTTCTGTGTCGCTGACGATTTGGAAGGGTCCCTTGGCCGAGAAGCATCATGGCAAAGGCCAAAAAACACAGCTTGCTCGTCGTCGATGACGAACCCGACATGGTGTTGACAATCAAGGCTCTGCTCCGCACAGAGTACAACGTCCTCGGTGCCACTCGCGCGGCCGAGGGGCTGGAGATATTGCAACACGAGCCAGTTCAAATCGTCATGTCCGACCAGCGCATGCCCGAGATGACGGGCGTGGAATTCCTCTCGCGCCTCCGCGAACTGTATCCCGATACCGTCCGCTTGTTGTTCACTGGATACGCGGATCATCAGACCGTCGTCGATGCCATCAACCAGGGCAACGTCTATCGATACGTGACCAAACCGTGGAAACAACATGAACTTCAGGAAGTCTTACGCCAGGCCGCAGAGCATTACGACTTAATCGCCGAAAAGAAACGCTTGCTAACGGAGTTGGAAGAGAAAAACAAACAGCTCAAGGCCGCCAACGAAGAACTCCAAAACGCCAACAATCTCAAGAAGGCATTCATCAAGGTCGCGAGTCACGAGCTTCGCACCCCCTTGACGATTGTGTTGGGCCTCGCCGACCTCGCCCGTAAGAGCCCAGACATTCCGCCTCCCTTCGGCGAATGGATGGAACGGATCTACCAGGGGAGCCATCGACTGAATGAACGAGTCGATTTGATGATCAAGTTGCTCGAAGCCGACATCTACGAGCGTCCCTTGAAACTGACAGACGTGGACCTTGAGGATCTGCTTCGGGCCGCCGCCGCCGACGTTCAAACGTTCGTCGAACGGCGGACCCAAACGCTGGAAGTCGACCTTCCTCCGGAACTTGGGACCATCCGTGCTGAGAAAGAGAAACTGCGGGATTGCGTTCTGCAGCTTTTGCTCAACGCCGTGAAGTTCACCCCGGACGGCGGCACCATCCGCATGACGGCCTCGCGATCCGAAGAGGCCGTGGAAATCCGCGTCACGGACACCGGCCTTGGGATCGATCCGGCAAGCCTGGCGCGAATCTTTGACCCGTTCTTCACTCGCTTCGATGTGTCCAAGCATTGTTCGGGCGTCTATGAATTCGATCGTCGCGGGCTCGGGCTCGGGCTTTCGGTCGTCAAGGCGTTCGTGGAAATGCACGGCGGAAGAGTGAAGGTCGATAGCAAAATTAACGAAGGTTCGACGTTTTCGATCATCTTGCCGACGTCCCCAACGATCGAAGGATCCACAGACGACCTCGGCTCCAACAACATTTTCGGAGCGGGGATTTAATCACGCTGTTCCCCTTTTCCCTTCCTCCTTTCCCGAACCCCCTCGGCCCTTTCGTGTCTTGAAGAACAGACATCGAAGGTTCGAGGAATCCAGATGCGAAAAGATATGAAACACGTCATCATCGACCGCCCCCGCATCGGCAGCGGCGATGGAGGAAAGAGTCCGACGCCCAAAGGAAGCATCCGTCGAGAACAACGAATCCCGATCGACGAACTCCCCAAACGAGAAAGCATGTCCCGTCACCGCCGCTACGGCTTTTGGTGCAAATACCTCAACGAACATCTCGGGCCACTTCGTCGCTACCTGCGAACAAATTGCGGTCGACCCTGGGACGAAGTGTTCTCCGAACTCTGCGAACACCTCCGGATCGACAGTGCGACCCAATACCACGTCCACCAACACATCGACGACTATGTTTTGACGACGACTTGTTGGATCGATGGAAAAGTCTGCAATTCGGACGGGCAACCGCTCGGAGAAAGTTGGGGTTGGCGTTCGTGGGCCTTGTTCCATGTCGATCCTCGCGACGGAACACTTCAGGAGAGTCCACAGCGAAAGCGATCCGATTACCGACAGAACAACAAACGCCGAGAGGGCGAAAGTGTCCGAATCCGCGGGGTTGAGTATCGCCATCGCAACGGGCATTGGTACGAGGTGACGTTCGGGCAGGTCCCATATCCTGAGTGGAACGCTCCTCCCAGCAAACGAAACCCGACAGTGTTTGACGTTTTCGTTGGCGAGTACATTGATGCCGAGGACGCCAAGGAACTCTACGGAAGTCGAGAATACATCGCCTCGAAACGCCGCCTGAAGAAGAAAGAAATTCACGACCTCAAACTTTGGAACACGACCTACGGCAAGAAAGTTCTCGAAGCCGAACAACCTGCCCGAGTTCATCGCAAGAAGTCGAAGAAAAAGCGACGATAGAGTCGGTTTTCGGAGAGTTGCTTTTCGCTCCGCGAAAATGTCTTTGGCGTTTCTGACTTTTCGCTTTGCGAAAAGCAACTACCCAACCACCTCAATTCAAAAATCTCCATTTTTCTGAAATTGGTCCTTGATCCTCACGTTACGTTAGGTCGTACGATTCCAACGGATACGAACGAGGACCGAGGTCTTACCATGAGCCAAACACACGAAGCGAAGAGATTGCATGCTGCGAAGCAGCAGCGTGACTCCGAAGCGAGCAAACAACTTGCGATGAAGGTCGGCGAACTCGCCCGACGAACCGGCGTCTCGATCCGAACCCTGCACTATTACGACGAAATCGGACTCCTCAAACCGTCTACCCACACTGATTCCCGGCATCGTGTCTACGCCGCCGAAGACGTCCAACGATTACAGCAAATTCGCTCGCTGCAACAGTTGGGGTTTTCGCTGGGGGAAATCCGTGCGTGTCTCGACGGGAACGATTTTTCGTTCGAGCGAGTGATTACGTTACACCTGGAACGAGTGCGAGAACGGATCGAAGTCGAACGCAAACTGTGTTGGCGCCTCGAAGCGATCCGAAACCAGTTACAGTCGGCGGAGGAGGTCTCCGTCGACGACATTCTTCAAACGATGGAGGTCATGAACATGTTGGAAAAGTACTACTCGGCGGAACAACTCGAAGCCCTCAAAAAACGCCGCGAAGAAGTCGGCGAAGACCGCATTCGCGAAGTCGAGGCCGAATGGCCGAAGCTCATCGCGGAAGTCCGCGAGGCGATGGATGCCGGGACTGACCCTTCCGATCCACACGTCCAACAACTCGCCGAGCGTTGGATGGGTCTGGTCAAGGAGTTTACGGGCGGCGATCCGGGAATCGAGAAGTCCCTCGGAAACCTGTACGAGAATGAACCGGAGGCCCAACAGAAACACGGGTTCGACCCGAGCATGTTCGAGTACATCAACAAGGCGATGGGGAAGTGACGTTGTTGGCTCGTCTCAGTCTCACTGAATATCTTCTTTTCGTGTGATGCCCTCGGACCCACCCGGTGGGTGAGGTCCGGGACCGAGCTCGCCTGTGGTTTGAGACTCCGTGTCATCCGGCGACGGTGGCAACGAATCGAGAACCACGGGTCTATCGGCGTTGATGAAGAACCAACAGAAACTCGCTGCGACGTAGATCCCCGCGATCGTGATAAACAACGCATCCCAGCCATAGAACTCGACGATCGCACCGATGATCGGACCGGCCAGGAACGCCCCGATCGATCCGGCCATGTTGACCATACCGAAGACGCTGCCAGAAGCTCGCCCGCCAACGTCGGTCATCGTCGCCCACATCGCCGGTTGGGTCCAGTCGGTGAAAAACTTTCCGACCATCACGACTAGCATCATCTGTTTTCCGTCTTCGAAGAGCAGGCTGGCCAGCACCAACACGGCAGATAGGAACTTCCCGACGAACCCAACCAGCGACCGCGAAAGCCTCCGTTTTTTTGTTTGCCGCAAGATCCAATCGATGAGGATGCCAGCGACCAATCCTCCGGCGGCGCCTCCAAACAATGGCAAGCTTCCGTAGATCCCCATATCGGCTTTGCTCAGATTTTTTGCCTCCACCAAGAACGTGAAGATCCAGTACACGAACAATTGGTCGGCGAACGCACTCAAGAAAATCTGCGCCAACAGCCCACCGAAGCTCACCATCACAGGCCACGACGTGTCGAACCGGATCGGCGTGGCCACGCCGGTTGTCGGCGGTTCGTCTGCCTCGATGAGTCGTCGTTCGGCTTCGTTCGTTCCGGGGTGTTCGTGCGGGGAGTTGCGAAAGAACAATCGGAGGATGACTGCGTAAACGACACCAACACCCGCTAACCACCACAACGTTGCTCGCCAACCCAGATGAAATGTGCCCATAAATAACGTGCCGACAATCAGAGGGGCACACGCACCACCCATCCTGCCAGAGAACGAAGCGATCAGTCCTTGCATGGTGGTACGCTGGGAAAGCGGAAACCAACTCCGAGTCACCTTCCCAAGATTTGGATACGTCCCGGCTTGCGCGATTCCGAAAAAAGATCGCAGGGCAATGAATGACACCGTACCGACACCAAAGACGAACGCCGCCAAACCCAACGACCAAATGACGATGATCAGAGGCAGCACGAAGGCCGGCCCTAACAAATCGCCAAGCAGGCCCGTCGGCACTTGACACAGAGCATACGTGATGTTGAACGCCGAATCGACCCACCCAATCTCGAGTGGGGATAGATCGAATTCCTCCATCACGTCTGGTTTGATGACTCCCCAGGCGTACCGATGAAGGTAGAGCAGCCAACTCGTGCCGCAAGCCAGGACAAGCACGACCCATCTGACCCGCGTTGGTCTTTGTGCAGTCATATGCGCCATTCCGAAGTGGATTGGGGAATTTTAGATCGTCAGATTCTAACCGTGGTTGCGTCGAATCGCAATGACTGGATTCTTGGAGAGTGGACTTCTGGGGATGATGGAATGCTCCGTTGTCAATCTGAGATCACGCCGGACTCGGCGAGGTCAGGCCCAATCCGGTGAAACACTCAATGTGATAAATCCAACCTCGCTCGGCATCTGGAAAAATGGCGTATTGCACGTACAAGAAATGCCATTGCCATTCTCGATAGAATCCTCCCGGCAAGTTCGTTTGGCCGAGGGAATGACCGACTTGGAAGGCTCCGCGAGGATCGCTGATGACTCGAAAAATTTCCTCGTACCGACTTTCGAACTCATCACGTCGACCGGCCGAATCTGCGCGTCGGCGAAGGTCAGCGAGTTGGGCTGTTGAGGTGTTAGTGAAGTAGATGTCGTAGGGATTCATTTCTCGACGTTGAGCCTCCACGCTCCCGAATGACGACATCTTATTGTCTTACGGAATCCCGCTCCAACTCTTCCAACGTCGGAAGCGGGGTCGACGAAAATTCCCTTCTCTTGGCCGCGTAAATGGCCTTGAGGTACTGGTCGCGTTCCTCCCGGACTTCCTGAAAACCGAGTTGGACTGCGGCAAGACTCGCAACCCGTGTGAGAAACCCGACGCTCGTCAATGAAAAGACGTTCGGTTCGGGAGACTCCAAACTCAGAACTCCCATCACTTGCCCCTCGCGAATCATGGGGACAGCCAATTGGCTCCGGATGCCCGGAACGAGTTCGCGATGAATGGCCCGGAACTGGGGAGATTTGTCTAGATCCGAGATACGGACAGCTTGAGCGCGAACGGCAACCCATGAAACGACCCCTTCTCCCCGCAAGACATCAAATTCGTGTGGTGGCAATTCCGTCTCACCGAAGTGCGTCCGTAAGCGGAGATGTTTGCGGGAAAGATCAAGAGTGTAGATCGTCCCGCACCACTGTTCCGGTGGAGTATCCGAAGATATGTGAAGAAGTGCTTCCGTGGCCAGAGTCAACAGACGCGTAAGTGCCTCTTGAGGCGAAGAACTTGGTGTGGAGACCAACTCCGTCGGCAATGCAACGTTCAAGATCCGCGTGAGATCCCAGACGACTGGCGTATACATTTCCTTGAGCAACGTTTCGATTTCTTCAAGCTGTGTCACCAATTCTTGAAAGAGTGCATGCAGAGGCCCTTTGTCGTGGCGATTCCACTCTTGCTCGTCTCGGCGAGTCCGATAGTTGACCGTGAGGAGTGCTTCGGCTTCCTGACTCACAAGATCGCGTTTCACGAACCAAGCACGCGATTCGATCTGCTCTCGCGTTACGAAGTCCCCGAAGATTCGATTACGGCTTGGGTCTTGCGCGATGAGATG
Source organism: uncultured Alcaligenaceae bacterium (assembly GCA_964474955.1). Classification (GTDB taxonomy): domain Bacteria; phylum Planctomycetota; class Planctomycetia; order Gemmatales; family Gemmataceae; genus CAYRFQ01. The sequence goes on from CAYYUU010000426.1 coordinate 6,160, forward strand.
GTCAGCCACTTCTCCGTTGTAGTGTCTCAGTGAATCCGAGGATACGTCGGCCACAAAACGATGATCTTCGTCGCCCGGAAATGGCAGGAAGCGGAAGTGAGAAGCCGCCTCTTCGCAAGCAGCACCCGGGGCCGCTAGGCATCGGAGAAACGATGGTACGAACGGATCATTCCCCACGTAGAAGGCGAAAGCATCGACGTTGTGCTCGGTCCGCGCACGTTCAAGCCGCTCTCGAATGCGTCGGATGGCGTCCCGCAACTCAGATCGGAATTCCGTCGTCATCCTCATTGCTCTTTCCGAAATCGTATTTCGCATTTCTCAAAATCTTCATTATGTTTCGAAGCGGAGCCGTTCAATTTCCCGCCAGATCCGCAGAACTGAGGACCTACCCGTACTTGAACGATTATACATTTGTTCTCGGCCAAACGAAAGAACTGTGATTCTTCCCGTCTTTGCGTCCGCTCGAACCTTCCCA
>CAYYUU010000427.1:0-6623 GCA_964474955.1 uncultured Alcaligenaceae bacterium
GGCGAACACCGTGGCGTGATCCTCGGGCACGAGTCGGTTGATCTTCACCATCGGCGTCCGACCAAATGTATCTCCGATGTCGGCGTATGTCTTGCCATGCAGGTGGTGATCGAGGGTCGAAAACATTGTGGTCTCCTGTTGAAAATGTGTTCGCGTACTTCCTGTGATAGTTGTTGGTTTCCGCCGCGGTGTCAAGCTGGACACAGTTTGGGGAGGAAGGTGGATTGTCGAGCAAGATAGGAACTTTTCATTGTTCTAAGGAAGATCGCGAATCAGGGAAAGAGGGAGTTTCGCCGAACGAGCGGGAATGACCAAACGGGGAAGTTTGAAAAAATTGTGCCTACTGACCTAATTTTGGATTGGCCGTTATGTTAGGCTCTGTTGCGTTGGAGTCACGAAGCCAATTTCAGGAGGGATCAACCATGCAAAATCAAACCCAAACAAAGAAATACAAAAACAACGCCCCTATTCTTTCCCTCGATAAACCGCTCACGTTGAACGAACTTGCCCAAATCATCGGACCGCGACTCGGAGAGCCTCGCCGAAACAAATCGGCGGCTGAGATCATCGAGTACTGGATGACGCAGGGCTATTACGGCATCAAGCTGGAAACGTGGGTGGCTCAGTCGGCGCGCATCACGACTCTTAAAAAATATCAGGATTTCCGGCGAGAGGTTGCCGAGGCGAGAAAGCGCCAAGCGGTCAAGCTCTACGATTATCTTTGTACCAAACGCGAACAAGTGACCCCACCGGAGGACGAGGAATTCGAGGACGTCCAGGAGACCGCCGTCACTTTGCAATTCTCTCGAAATTGAGGTCGGGGGTTTTCGCCTCTGTTTTTTCGCATTCGCCGTTGGCCCGAACTACAATGGAGTGAGTCCCTGACTTGACCACTCGGAAAGAGGCGGACGGCGAAGATGATGACTGAAATTTTGTGGCAAGAGTCGACCGATCCCGACGAATTGTTGGAGTTCCTCGTCGACGTCCTGAGTGAGCGCAAACTTCGGCTTTTCGCGTGTGCTTGTTGTCGCGAACTCGCTCACCTCGTTACCGAAGAACATTGTCTGGCGGCACTTTTCGCGGCCGAAGCGGCGGCGGACGACATGCTCGATTCTACCGCGTTGAAGGAGGCTTGGCTCCAGGCCCACCAACATAAACCTATTTTTCGAGATGCGAATTGGGCCGCGTGTTGGGTCGCTGCGCCGACTGTCGTGCAGGCGATCGCGAGGACGTCGATGTATGTGGCTCGTGAACTCGCCGAGATTGCGGGCCAAGAAGCGCAAAACCAAGCTCGGGCCGCAGTCTGTAGCGGTGCCCCCGAAGACCGAACCAATCAAGCCTGGGATGACTACAATTCGTTCGTGGAAGACGCGGTGAACGAAGTCCGCAAACAACAAGGTCTGCTTCTTCGCGACATCGCAGGAAACCCATATCGTCCGCTCGTCTTGGCAGAAACCTGGAAAACGCCAACCGTCCGAGGCGTGGCCCAGAACATTTATGAGGAACACCGTTTTGCTGAGGTCGTGATTTTGGCCGATGCCCTCGAAGAAGCTGGATGCGACGACGAATCTGTGTTGAATCATTTGCGAAGTGCCACAAAACACGTTCGGGGGTGCTACGTCATCGATGCAATTTTGGAGAAGCAATGAGGGAAAGTCGAAGGGCCACGGAACGCGAAAGAAATGATTGTCCGGATTGGATTTTGGGGTTTGGGAGTGTTGCGGCGTCTGAAGACAAAAACAAAGACAAAACGACCAAAGCTGCGTCGAGTTGCCGCACTCCAAAATAAAACAACTCGGAGCGTGAGCGAGGACACAAAAACAAAAGCGGCGTCGAGTCGCCGCACTCCAAAACTAAAACCGGGCAGCAACCAATTTCCTTTGCCCCGCTCTCAGTTCGGTTTCATGGTGTTGTAGAAGACGTTCTCAAGTTTCCCGCGTTTCTCCCAGCGTTTTCCGCGGTGTTGGGTTTTGTTGCGTGCCCAGACGGAGATCGTTGACTTGTTCCACAGCTTGGTTCCATCACGGTAGGGCCGGACGCAAACGATGCGTTCGCCCGTTCCTGGGTTTCGGTCGCGCCCCTCGTTGAAGAGTAGGGGGCCAGCCTTTTCCCAGGAAATTTGCTCGTTGACCCATCGGAGTTTCTGCAATCGTTCTCGGAACTCGTCTGCGTCTGTAACCAATTCAGTCTCCTTCGTTGCCGCCAAAATGACCGCCTCAAGTAGGTCTTGGTAGAACAGCAAGTCGTCCGTTCCTGTCGTCCCCCAAGGCTCCGCGTCGGTGGGCTCGCGGTGAAAACCGGCGGCCTTCTCCATGGGATTGCGATGACAGAAAAACACGAGCGGGACGGGCAGGTCGAGGACATTCCAGTCAAAGTCTCGATCCCGATAGACGTCGTTGAAGCCGATCGAATCGCCACTGACGGCGACGATGCGACGAGCATGCGTTGGGGCCATGCTGGTCAATGCGAGGAGGTATCGGCGGGCCGCTTCGGCTCCCGTCGGGAGGGCCAAAATCTGTCGTGGAAACTTGTATTGCCCCTGGTATTCCAGGTAGAGCGAGGCGGCCCGGATGTCTTCAGGATTGGGCGTGCGGCCGTCTCCGATGCTGTGTTCCAAGGAATATCCCTGGAGTCGCAAGGCCAAGTGTTCCCCCTTGTGTCGGCGTCGGAATTCCTCCCGAAACTGGTGGTGGAGATCCTTCGAATATTTATTGTCATCCCACGCCAAGGCGTACATGGCTTGCTGCCCGTCTACGGCCAAGATGGTCGCGGACACGAGAGGATGAAGTCCCGTAATGATCGCGAGGGCGTGCCGCGGTTCGTACGGCCAAAGGTCTGGGTTTTCGTCGATGAAGTCCATCACGCCTTCGGTCATGACGGTGTTGGTGAAGGAAAACCGGAAGCTCCGTTCGGGATACACGTCCATCAGGAGTTTGCCTTCCCTCGCGGGTTGGAAAGGCGAAGGGGCCTTCGGCAACTCCGTCCAATCCTTGTCCGCAGTCGCCGTGGTGATGAGAAATGCGGGAGCCTTGCCGTGCCAATGGTCCAGGTGATTCTGGAGAGTTTTGGCGATGTCCAAAGCACGATCCGTATTTTCTCCGCCGATGATCCCAAGGGGAGGCGTACCCCTCGCGCAGAGTTTCGTCACCCAAGCGTTGATGTCGTTTTGGGAGCTGGTCTTGTACCAGCGCAGATAAAGTTTTGGCCCCTCACCAGTGGAGAATACAAGCTCGGGGACTTCTCCGTTCTCCCGAGAGAAAGCCTTCGTCGCGTCGACTTGGATGTGGGGCGCGGGGTTGGTTGCTCCCTGTGCTGGGGTGGCCCACAATCGCTCAATTCGCTCCGACGCTTCGACGATGCGGGCCCACGTTCCGGCATTGGTGGCGGGGCTGATCCAGGCCAATTCCTGGGCCCCTTCCGGAACGGGCTTGACTGTGGCTTCGGGTGGTCTCCCGATCAATCCGAGTCCCAACATGAACAGATACACTGCGACAAGGAGAATCGCCGTCACAACAAACATGACAACTGCGCGTAGCTTTGGCATAACATTTCGCCATGACGAGAGGGGAAGAGGAAAAAGAGAACTTGAAAAGGTCGAATGATCCGGAGACACGCGCCAACTCAAGCCGATCTCCTCATTATACGCAAAGGCGTGGATGTTCGAACATTTGGAATCAAAGCCATCTGGCGAATGGGTGTGGGAGTTTTTCTGGCAACTTCGTCGGTGCCTCGGGGACGTGCCACCAACAGCAATGCTTTGTTGAAATTCTTCCTCCCACTAACTTGCCAAAAAAATTTGTCGCACCTTTGGTGAATCTGGACAAATCAAGTTCCCGACACCAATGGGAGCGAAAACCGCATCGGTCCGATTGGGCGAGGGCTACGCAGTTCTATCTCGCCGATCCCATCGGAGGTCATCGGCGAACCGACGAGTTGACCCTTTTCGATCTTCTCGGGCAAGACGGGGACGATCTTTCCTTTGAGGGCTTCGGCATGGCCCCGAAATACGACGGGTGCATACCGGCACGAAGTTCCAGTGACAAATCCCGGAGAGTCGGCGACTTCGGCTTCGACGAGGACGTCCAATCGCCGACCGATCAGTCCTCGATAGTATTCTCTGGCGAGTCGTTGTTCGAGTTCCTGGAGGCGTTGGCGACGTTCCGTCACGACAGCCTTGGGAAGTTGCTCGCGAAACTGCGAAGCTTCGGTTCCTTCGCGAGTGCTGTAAGGAAAGACGTGGACCTTGGAGAAACCGACCTCGCGGACGACGTCACAAGTAGCCCGAAAATCATCTTCGGTTTCGCCAGGGAATCCGAGGATCACGTCGGTCGTGAAGGCGGGTTGGTCGAGAGCATCCTTGAGTTTTTCGCAGCGCGTGAGGAATCCTTTGGCCGAGTAGCGCCGCTTCATGGCCTTCAAAATTCGGTCCGAGCCGCTCTGCAAACACAGATGCAAGTGCGGGACGACTTTCGGAATCTCGGACATGGCCCGGACGAGGTCATCGCGAGCTTCCGCCGCTTCAAGGCTACTCAACCGAATCCGGAATTCGCCGGGCAAATCCCTGAGGGCGCGGACCAAGTGCCAGAGCCGGTTCCATTCGGACTTCGGCTTTCCCTTGCTCGTGTCGATGCCGTAATGGCCGAGGTGAATTCCGGTGAGGACGATTTCTTGAAATCCGGTTGTGACGAGTGCGGCGACTTCTTCCACGATTTCCTCGATGGGTCGGCTTCGGAGCGTCGGACGGACGGAAGGGATGATGCAATACGAGCAGTTGAGCAAACAACCATCCTGGACTTTTACGAACGCGCGATGGTGGTTGTCGAAACGGGTGATGCTTTGGGGCAGTTGCTCGATCCCGAATTCGCTCAGGTCCTCTCGCAATCGAGTTTTGTCCGTGATGACTTTCACGACGCCGGGAAGTTTCCCGACGGCTTCGGGGTCACGTGTGGCGTAACAGCCCATCACGATGATCCCCGCCTCCGGGTTGTTTTGGTGGAGCCGACGGACGGCCCTTCGGCTTTTCGAATCACCCTCCGCCGTGACGGTGCAAGTGTTGACGACGCACAGATTGGCCGTCTCTCCTTCTTGGGCTTCGTGGTAGCCATTGAGTTCGAGTGTTTCTTTGACGTACTGCGTTTCGTACTGGTTGACCTTGCAGCCGAGTGTGACGAGCCGACACAGGTTGTGCGCTCTTTGGGTCGCGACGGAACGACTCAAAAGAGCTTTCTGGAAACTTGGTAGTGAGGTCTGCATGGTGGTCAACTCCAAGGTCCGTCGCACAGGTTCAGACCTGGCTGTTGTTTTGTCCGCCGAGCAAGCTTCCGGCCTGCTCAAAAGCATTACGAACAGGCAAGATGCCTGTTCTACGAACAAAACAACCAAAGAATTTTTCGCTCTGCGAAAAGCATCTTTGCCAAACCGAACAAGATACCTGTTCTACGGAATAGGTGGACAAGTGAAAAATCAATACCGTTCAACGAAGCGCAAATCACGGCCTTCTGGCGACTGAGAGTTTGCACACGAACCGAGCCCGGAGGAACCATAACAGATGCCAAGTTGCCAAACGAAACCGACCCCAGAGCCTTCGGCCCACGGGCTCGCCCGATCCCTTCTTCTGCAAGAGCATATCTGCCCTGAAGAGGTTGTTCAAGTCTTGGCCGACATCGGATGTATTGACGCCCGACGATGCAGGTTGAATTTCGAGGTCACGTGTTGGATCCTTTTGACCATGTGAGTGCTCTGCGATCTGCCCATTCGGGCTATCTTCCAAGCCGCCGGGAGCAATGAGAACTCGTCACAAGCATCCAACTTATTTTCCATGTGGTCAGACTTGCTGGCTCGCCTCTCGCAAACAGTCCAAGAACTTCTTGCACAATTTCGACTGGAACCGGTACGGATTCCAACAAACCGCGATTGTCCTTGCCGGTCGTTCCTTGAGTCGCAAGTACACGCGCTCGTCATGAGTATCGGTGCGAGCGGCCAAGGCTGGAATTAGTGAGATGCCTTCGCCGAGCCCGACAAGTTCTTGGATCGTCGTGAGCTGACTCACACGACCGAGCGAGAGTGGTTGGAAAGCGTTTTGCTCACAAAAACTCGTCACGTTTCCGGTCAAGCAATGGGCCTCGTTGAGCAGCAAGAAAGGTTCCGTCTTGATTCCCTCGACGTCCGGATTTTCTTTTTCTGCGAGTGGGTGTCCTTTTGGGACTAACAGGAGGAGTTCTTCTTCGAACAATTCCTCGATCTCCAGGTACTTCGCTTCGAGGGGTAACGCCAACACTCCAAAATCGATTTCTCCCTGGCTGCAGCGTCTGATGAGAATGTCTGTCGTATCTTCGTTGATGATGACCTGAGCCCCCGGACGCTGATCGCGAAATCGCTTGACGACCATCGGCAGGAAATACGGAGCGACGGTGGGAATCGCGGAAATCGTCAACCGTCCGGTCACGCCGTCGTCTGTGATGTGGCCCTTAGCGTCTTCGACGAGTTGCAAGATTTGCTCGGCACGGTCGCGGAGCAACTCACCTGCCTGAGTTAGCGTGACTTGTCGGCCTTGTCTCTCGAAAATCGGTTGCCCCAACTCCTCTTCGAGTTTGGCGATTTGTTGACTGATGGCAGGTTGCGAA
>CAYYUU010000428.1:0-6619 GCA_964474955.1 uncultured Alcaligenaceae bacterium
CATCCGAGAGCGCCTGATCCGGATTCGGGTGCATCTCGACGAGCAATCCATCGGACCCGGCGGCCATGGCAGCGAGAGACATTGGCGGCAAGTAATCGCGTCGACCGGTTCCGTGACTCGGATCAACCAGGATGGGCAAGTGCGAGAGCTTCTTCACCGGAGGAATGACGGACAAGTCCAACGTATTGCGGCTATGATCGGAAAACGTCCGCACGCCGCGTTCGCACAAGATGACCTGATAGTTTCCGCCCGCCATGATGTATTCGGCGGCCATGAGCCATTCTTCGAGAGTCGCCGACATGCCGCGTTTGAGGAGCACCGGTTTGCGAGCCCGCGACACTCGCCGGAGCAAGCTGAAGTTTTGCATGTTCCTTGTGCCGATTTGAATAATATCGGTCGCGTCTTCGACGGCGTCTGCCGTGTCGGTATCCATCAACTCCGTGACGATCCCGATGCCAGTCTTCTCGCGAGCCTTCCGCAAGATGTCGAGTCCGCCTTCTCCGAGGCCCTGAAACGAATACGGACTCGACCGCGGCTTGAACGCGCCCGCTCGTAAGAACCGAACACCTCGCTCCATCAAGAACTCGGCGGTCCGCAAGATCATCTCTTCGTTCTCGACCGAACACGGCCCGGCGATGAGCGTAAAATGTCCCTCTCCGAACGTCGCCTGCGGCAATTCGATATACGTCGTGTCTTCGTGCATCTCCCGGCTGGCGAGTTTAAAGGGTTTTGTCACTCGCAATAGCTCCATGACGCCAGGCAGCACCTCGAGCGTCCGGGGATCGACCGCATTAATATTTCCAGTGATGCCAATGGCGGTGCGTGTCGCGCCGGGCATCGGATGCGGCGTCAAATTCATCTGGCGGATGGCCGCGACGACTCGGTCGACTTGTTCCGACGTCGCGTGAACGTTCATGACCACGAGCATTACACAACTTCTCCGTTGACTTTGATTTCCCGCAAGCCCACCACCCGGGCCAAGGAACGCGGAATACACGAGTGTCCGGATTTGATTTCGGGGAGTGGGAGTGTGACGGCGCTCGAAACTAAAACAAAACCAAAATTGCTAAAGCGGCGTCGAGCCGCCGCACTCCAAAACTAACCAACCCGAAACGCAAGCGAGGACACAAAGACAGGCGTCCTTTCGCTCCGCGAAAAGCGACGCTCAAAAACAAAAACAAAACTACCAAAGCGGCAGCTCCGCTGCCGCACTCCAAAACAAAAACCGGACAGCAATATATTTCGCGGGCATGGCCTGGGGTGCCTGGATTCCTGGAAAATGACCGCCCACCATCACCCCGCCCGCACCGACGAAACAATCTTCTTCGCTTCCGCGGGAGACAGCGTCTCCCCCGGCGACCTCTGCGATTCCCAGAATTCGACCCAGTCTTTCCACAAGATAGGCTGTTCGGCGAACAACACTTTCGTCGGATCCAAAGCATACTGTGACGCCGGTTCGTTTTCGTATCCCGAGACCGGAGTCAGTTGCCCATTCGAAGAATGCAACGGATACGCTCGCGGAACCTGAACGTCCGGGCTCGGTCTGACCAACAGCCGAGTCGGCGTCAATTCGTAGACCGCTTCGGAGTCGTGCAAGGCTTCCCGAATGTTCTCGTCCACGAACTCCACGCCGCTCAGTTTATACAATCCAACCAAGGCCTCGTCGAATGCCCGACGTGGAAATTCGTCCAACAACCCAAGCCAACCCGTCTTCCGTTGCTGGGCCACCAGATGACCACCGAGCAAATCGAAACTCAAGACCAACGGTACCTCGGGATACGCGGCGTTCAGGATTTCGATTTGGACACGCGTCACGCACAGCGTAACGCGGCCCACTCGCAACGTCATTTGTTTCCCGTGTTCGCTCCGCAACATCAAGTTGATGAACTCACGATGTATGAAGTGCCGCACGTCTTTCTCGACTTGATTGAGATGTTTCTCACAACGATACGCGTCCTTGGGTCGATTGCGTACAAGCGCCTTCCGGAGTCGGCGAAATTCGCTCGGCAACGTCCCCGAGTGGAATCCCGGTTTGAGCAACCGCCGCATCGTCTCGCCGTGGTGCCCAATCCGAACGGGTTGCAAAGACGAGGCACGATTCGCCTCGTACAATCGCCAATTCTCCTTCAACTCCCAGACCAAAAATCCGAAGATGCCCGGAGCCAAAAGCACTAACACGACGAACAGCCAACTCGACGCCCACGGCCCAGCCCCAATCGCGGGCACCAACGCCGCCCAGAAGATCAGCAAGAACTTCCCCGCTACCGTGACGACTGGGAAGTGTTTGATGGGGTTGATGCCGGGTTCGACGATCAAGATGATGAACGCCCGCACGACGTACGAAATTACCGACCAGATGACACCCACGATCGCCTTGATCCAAAGCGTGACGGACGAAGCCCCGCGGCTCGTGAACCGAAACTTTTCGTCGAAGCTGTACAAAAACCGCTCGCACTCCAGGACGAAATGCCGGAACCATCGCATCACGATGTCGACCAGCGCGGGGACGACTTCGACGCTCAGGTGTCGACCCGTCGCTAGAAGCCAATCCGAGATGACTTCGTCGGTGAGTTGGCCCGCTCGTGTCGAAAAGTAGCCCCAAAACGCCATGAAAACGCTCAACCCGACGAACACCGGGAAATGCCAACTCTGGACCCACATGGCCGCGATCAACCATCCAATCAGCCCAAGCAACATCGGCTTGAGCAGATACCGCCGGTAGAACAACATGGCCTCGCTTCGCATCACCAACCGCACGATTCGAAACCGAGGAATGTTCGAGGGCAGGTCGTAAAACACGAATTTGATTCCCTTGCCCAAAAGCCGAAACGCTTCGAACACGCCGTTGCGAAATCGAGGGATCTTGATCATCGCCAACAGGAAAAACCCCAGGGCCACGACCGACGCAATGTTCCACGTGGCCGTGAGGATTCCCACGACCTCCTTCATCTGTTCCTCGTGGCTCTTCTTCTCGTGCTGGAAAAAGTGCATTGCCTCCACGCTCGTCAGGGCGATGCCGTTGATCACCACAAACGCACCGGCAAACGGAATCACCAACCACTTCATGAGCACCCGCCCGACGAGAGTGCCGTAGACCAATGACGTGAGCGTCTGCAGCCATCGCAAATAGAATTCGCCACGATGGTAAACCGCATCGAGTCGCGTGTTGAGTTCCTTGTTGAGTTGAAGGAGTTGGTCGCCTTTGACGAGTTCCGAAGGATGCGAGAGGTCGTCGAGTTTGAGCTGATTCCGAGAGATTGCGTCTCGGATTTGACTCATGTTGAGCATCCCCGTTTCGACGATCGTGTCGAGAAGTTCTTCGCGGAGTTTCTCGCGTGCGACTCGCTCGGGCACGTCCTTGGGACGGAAACCAACGGCCTCGAACGCTTCCATCATCAACGGGCGAAAATAGTTCCTCGTCTCGAACTCGACTTGCTTGATGACGTCGCGGAGTAACGCCCCGATTTTATCCCGTTGTCGTTTGGTGAGTTCGACGAGGGGGAGTTTTTTGTAGGCCTTCCGCAAATGTTTCAACAGCATGACGCGCTGGTAGCAAGGCAACTCTTGCTGCAACGGTTCCTTGCCCAGGGACCGAACCCATCGGATCAGATCGACCGAATAGATGCCGCGCTCGTGATCCACGCAAACTCGCTGCAGGTCGTACAACAGTCGAGCGGCGACGCTCCAAAATCCACTCGCGGCAGGGCCCAGCAGCGGCAACAAAGCCTTGTACCACTCGTTGGCACTCGGGTCACCAGCCGGGAGGGCCTTGTGCAGTCGATTGGTGAACTTGCGAAACAGTTTCTTCGCTTCGTCTCGGTCGTCTTCCTTGCCCAGCCGTGTATGGATGATCGACGCCCTAAGATTGTTTCCGTGGGACACCGCCTTGTCAGCAAGAGTCCGTCGGTCCTCCGATTTCTGGTGACTCAGGTCAGGTTTGGCTTCGGCTCTCGGACCGTTCTCTTCGGCGGGAGGTTCGGGTTCTTGGAGGATCGGCTCGGCCCCATCCGGACGTGTGGTCCGGAAGATCGACTCGCTATCGACGTCGCGGGCCAGCAACGACACGACGTCCTCACGACCTACCAAGGCCGGGAAGTAAACCGGCAGCAGTTCTGGCTCGAACGCCTGGAGTTCGAGGTACAGGGCGACGAAGCGGGCGTACGCCTCAAGCGTGTCGTCGGGTTCGAAAAGGTATTCTTCTTGGCGCAGCACCTTTCGGGCTTCGGCGAACTCCGTTTGGCCAATGTCCTCGATCCGCTTCCGAACTTCCGAGACCGCCCCGGACGTGTCCGGAAACCGTTCCCGCAACGCGATGACGATTCGGGAATGAAAGAGGATGCGCCAGTAATGCCGCAGGAGTTCGGCTTCGGATCGTCGGACGAGTGCCTTTCGCGAGGGGTGGGCGATAAGGATTAACCGCCCCGGCAGGGCCTCCAAACTCGCCATGCTTGGCAGGTCTCGCGGGTGGGCTAACTTGGGCAACTCCGGCTTATTGACGACGTAGCTCTCGAACCGCATGAGTTGGAAGCTGTTCATGTTCGATTCGTGGTGGAACCAAACGATGCGGCGCAAAACGCGAGGTTTTACGAAGACCACCGCGTTGTCTATTGCCGTAATCGCACGTTCGAAACGTTCGAACGTGAAGTCTCCGACTCCCGAGGCTGCCATGGTTGTTTGTGTCCTGAGATCGGTTCCCATGTTTTCCAAATGCCTAGAACGAATTATAGCGATGCCGACGACAAAAAATAACGAGCAAGCCCTGCGGTCCCCTCTTGTCTCTATCGTCTCAAATTACCATAAGGAAGACGAACAAATGATCGTCGGGTTTTTGTCGAAGGGAAACGCGGCTCTTCGCGCCAAGATTTCTTGGAGTCCGCTTCCCCCACAGCCATAATAAACATCACAATCGAACCCTGCACTCACAACGAACCGAGAAGGAGAGATGATGCGCCCCATGCAGAAAATACGCCTGGGAATCGTCCTTGGTCTGGTCATGCTCGCGACAAGTTCGGTCCGCGCCAACGTGGAAGTTCCCTCGTTGTTCACCGACGACATGGTCCTACAGAGGGATGCCAAACTAAGATTTTGGGGTTGGGCCGACAAGGGAGAAATGGTCAACGTCGTCGTCCGACGCGGCAAGAAAATCATCGCCGAGGCCGAGACGCTCGCCGATGCAAAGGGAAAGTGGGTCGCGACGCTCGGCCCCCTGAAAGTCGGGACACCGCTCACGATTAGCATTGAAGGGAAGAACACAATCGCCATCAAGAACGTGCTCGTCGGCGAAGTTTGGCTTTGCTCGGGTCAGTCGAACATGGCCTGGACTGTTGGACGTTCGGACAACTTCGAGAAGGAAAAACAAGATGCTGCGAAGTTTCCGGAAATTCGACAATTCAAGGTCGCCTACGACCCGACCACCGAAGCCAAGGCCAAGGCCAGCGGCAAGTGGGCCGTGTGCAGTCCCGACACGGTCGGAGCGTTCTCGGGAACGGCGTACTTTTTCGCGAGGAAACTCCATGCCGAACTGAAAGTTCCGATCGGGCTCATCAACTCTTCGGTCGGCGGAACTGCCGTCGAAGCGTGGACGAGCATGCCCGCACATCGTAACTCCAAGGCGGTCCAACGAGTCTTGGCGTTTTGGGATAAGGCGGCTACGAACTACGACGACCAGAAAGCCCAGGCCCTCTATCAGAAACGTCTGTCCCGGTGGAAGGTTGCGGCAGCGAAGGCGCGCAAGTAAAAAAAGCGACCACCGCGCCGACCTCGCCGACCCGTCCATCCTCGCAAAGAACGAAACCATCCCAGCAATCTGTACAACGGCATGATCTCGCCAATCGTCGGCTACACAATTCGCGGTGCCATCTGGTACCAGGGCGAACGAAACACCAACTTGCCGTACAAAGACATCTACGGCGATCAACTGGCCCTCTTGATTTCGGACTGGCGCGGGCGATGGGGGCAGGGTGACTTTCCGTTCCTGTGGGTCCAGTTGCCGAATCTTCGGCCCCGAGTGAAAGGACCGATCCAGGCCACGAGCGGTTGGGCACAGGTTCGCCAAGGCATGCTCGAGGCTCTTCGCGTCCCGAACACCGGAATGGCCGTCACCATCGACATCGGCAATCCCAAAGACATCCACCCGACGAACAAACAAGATTTCGGTCGACGGCTCGCTCGGGTCGCCTTGGCCACGGTCTACAAGAAATCCATCGTGCCGACTGGCCCGCTTTACGAATCGGTCAAGTTCCAAAACGGAAAGGCCATCCTCTCCTTCACGCACACGGGCAAAGGCTTGAAGGCCAAGGGTGGCCAGCTCAAGGAATTCGCAATTGCCGGAAAAGGCGGGACGTTCGTTACCGCCAACGCCAAGATCGAAGGCGACAAAGTGATCGTCTGGTCGAAGAAAGCTTCGCAACCGGTGGCCGTGCGATACGCCTGGAAAGATAACCCCGAGGCGACACTCTACAACGCCGAAGGTCTACCGGCCAGTCCGTTCCGCACGGACTGGCCAAAGCGAGGACAGCAAGAATGAGATTGGGAAGTTCGAGGTGAGAGGCGAAAGGCACTTCGGATCAATACGAGTCACATTTGTTGGAGCGTCGCCTTTCGCCGGGGCGCGGGAGTT
>CAYYUU010000429.1:0-6615 GCA_964474955.1 uncultured Alcaligenaceae bacterium
ACATCCGATATCACCAAGGTTGCCACGTTCGACTCTATCGCCCTGGTTACGAACTCGTAGAATTCAGATCATGGCAATTCGGAAAACAGCTCGTTTGGACGCCGACGAACTCACTCGAGGCCGAAGAAAAGGCCATTGATGATATCATCGCGGACTACGAACCCGAGGGAATCGTCGCGTCGTTTCGGGCGAAACAAGGCGGGCTTCCTTGGGCTCTTTGCAAGGGCTCACACTCGAAAGCTCAGAAGGAAGTGTTACTGTTCGTAGCAACCGAATACGAGCGACTTGCCGAGAAATACAATCGCGGCAAGTCGAGTTTGGCAATGGTGAGGCGGTTGGAAGAGAAAACGCAGATGGTTCGAGGGCTGGCGAGTCAATAACCTGTCATGAACTATATTCCCAGACTTCTTGGGACGTTTTCCCAAGCTATCAAATCGTCGTCCCTTCGGGACTTTTTCCGGAGTCCTGAAAGGACGTAGATCTGATAGCTTGGGAAAACGTCCCAAGAAATATGTGTAACGTTACTTCTTCTTGAACATCATCTCACTCCGTTTCCGTCGGAACGTATATATCTCCTGATTATCGATATTAATCACACGATATAAAACTTCCGGGTCAGCCTTGGTGGTATCGAACTCTACGATTCCAAAGGAACATTTCTTATTATAGGACTTCAAAGCACCGTCTTTCTTTCCAGCCTTTCCATGCGTATGCACATTCGTGAGTCGAGAACTCATAAATTCATAGAAGTCATATCCTTTCTTACGACGAGTCACTAACAAGTCGGAGCGGTGTCGGTCTGCGGACATCAATAACACGCCTTCGATCTTGTGTTTCTCGATGAAGCTGAAGATCTTCTCGCGTTCTTCGGGAAAGCCCGTCCATTTGTCGGGGTTTCCCCCGATCCATGGAACCGGCGAAATGATCACTATGAATTTCGCTTTCGAATTCTTGAGCGTATTCAAGAGCCATTGGAGTTGAGCCGGTCCGAGCATTGTTGGCGTTTTCCCCTTGGCCATCCGTTTCGTCGTGCGGTACATCCGACCATCCAAAAAGATGAAATGAATGTCGCCGTGGACGAAGTCGAACCAGCATCCTGGTTGTTTCTCACCTCCTCCGAAATATGGATTGGGCCAGTTCTGTTGGAAGACTTTCCAGACGGGGATTTTCCACGCTGGCTTTTTCAGATCGGGACCGCCTGCACAGTCATTCGTTCCGAAATCGTGATCGTCCCAAATCGCATAGATTCCAGTATTCATGCATAGCTTTCGGAAGTCCGGCTGCGATTGGCGGCGATAATAGAGATATCTTTGATAGTCGGGGAAGGTCGGGTTATCAATATAGACGTTATCTCCGAGGAAGAAGAAGAGTTCTGGTTTTCTTGCGGCAATCGTTTTCCACATATGTTCGAACTTGGGAGTGTACGCAGCTCCGCCGCCGAATCCGATTCGGAGCGTTGTTCCGGAGCCCTTCTTGGGAGCCGTGCGGAATTTTGGAAGTGGTTTCTTGAGTTGTGATTTTCCGTTGATCACCACGTCTTATTGATAGGTTGTGTTCAGTGTTAATCCATCAACGGTGATCTTGGGAACGAAGTCAGTAGTTTCGGACGTCTTGCCTTTTCCTATGTAAGTTTTGTCACCCTTTGTCACTCGCACTTCGATCGTTTTCGAATACGCGGTCCTCATCCAAAACTTGGCGCTCGTGGGAGTAATGTCCCCGAGCATCGGACCATGAATCAACCCACTCCCATGTTTCTTTCGGAACTCGGAATACTCGGGAGCTTTCCGAATTTTGGATACCCAATTTCGTGGTCCAACGAGAAATCGTCCCGGTGGCAAACCAACACTCATCGAACGTGCGATGGTCTTGTGTGCTTCTTTGTGGTTTCCAAGTTGAGCTTGTGCCAAACCGAGGAAGAATAACGACTCGCCATCCTGGGGATACTCCTTGAGCATCTTGGTACACATAGGAACTATCGGCTCGAATTTGCCACGGGTCGCGGCTCTCGCTTTCTTGATGTGGATATGGCGATAATCGCGCGGCCAGTGTTTGACCTGCTTCTCTTGTGCTGAACCGCGGGTGAGGAAAAGCGTCCCACCACCCAAGAGTGGAATCAGGACAATTACACATAGCAGGAACCGTTTCATCATTTGCGCCTCAAAGTGATAGGTAGTCGAAAGTAAATTTGGAAAATTCGATCAGTTGGATTTTGTAGGTTGTCTCAGGGCCGAAAGCCCGACCGTTTGTCTCGCCGAGGCCGTTGGCCTGGGTGATCTTTCAATTCCAACAAAAAAAGGCTGCGAGACAATTTGTTTCTGAAAATTTCTCCGCTTGCCCACCCGAATGGAATAATGCCTGAAGCATGCTTCGCGCTTTGGGTTGGTGTGAAAAACACTCCGACAGATCGATCTTGTCCCGCCAGTTAAGTTTTTGCTGTTCCTCTCACATTTCCTTGGGTACTCTGAGCTTGTTCGGACCCTCCGGACGATCGACTACATTACCCACCGCATTCACGCCATCCAAGTTACAAGGAATTCCCAATGAAGAGCGCTCTGGCGAAAGTTTTGGTTCTGGCTATCGTTGCCTGTGTGTTCGGTCCATTGACTTCGTTGGCCCAACAAAAGAAGGGCAAAGCCGTTAAATTCGAGAAGTATCAAGGCAAGAAGAAGCGTCTGCTGTTGATCACAGAATCGAAGGGTTTCACGCATGGGGTAGTTCGTCGAAGGGGGCAGAACCCGTGTTTGGTCGAGAAGATTTTCACGGAACTGGGCGAGAAGACCAGTATGTTTGAGGTCGTCTGTTCTCAAAATTCTCGGCAAGAACTTACCGGCGAAAACTTGAAGAAGTTCGACGCCGTGTGGTTTTACACTACCGGAAACCTTCCATTGTCCGACACCCAAAAGGCCGAGTTGTTGTCGTTCATCAAGAACGGTGGCGGGTTCGGTGGAAGCCACAGTGCGACGGATACGTTCTATAAATGGCCAGCGTATGGAAAGTTAATCGGCGGATACTTTGCCGGACATCCTTGGCACATGAACGTCAAGATCATCGTGGAAGATAAGAATCACCCAGCGACGAAACACCTCGGGGATTCGTTCGAAATCAAGGATGAGATCTATCAGTTTCGTACCCCCTACGACCGAAAGAAGCTCCACGTTTTGATGCGTCTTGATGTTGAATCGTTGCCGAAGAAGGGGGCTCGTGGTCGTCGGAAAGATAAAGATTATGCCATCGCGTGGACTAACACTTTTGGCAAAGGGCGCATTTTCTATACGGCTCTTGGTCATCGGGATAGTGTTTTGAATGACCCGCGATATCAGCGACATATCATTGGTGGGTTGAAACACATCTTCAAGATTGATGAGAAGAAGAAGTCGGAGTAGGCAATAGAGAATAGAAAGACAAAAGGCAAGCCACGGATGTCACAGATATCACGGATAAAATATATCTGTGGTATCTGCCCCATCCGTGGCTTGCCTTTTTTCAATTTGTTCCCTTCACCCACTTGAGTGTGAACTTCGCAAATCGAATCTCTCGGTATAATCGATCTCCAGTTTCGTAGAGACAGCCGATTGATCCATCAGGTAGTTTCGCCAAGCAAGAATATGCGGATGGTCCTTTGTTGAGAGTCCGGCTGTGCGGCCATGTGCGTCCATCGTTGTAACTCGCGCGGATCGTGAGATTGACCCTTCGCTTTTTACTGGCCGGGTTGGAGAAAAGAACGACTCCCTTTTTGGTTGTTGTGGGCCATTGATAACGAATCAGGCTTCCCTGGCAAATTGGCTCGATCAAGGTTTTATCGAAGGTAATCTTGTCCCACGTCTTCCCGCCGTCTTTGCTGACGGAGATCGCACGCATTCCCCCTTTCAGTTTTTCCTTACCGTCTCGGAACCAATAGTTGCGCATGTTGATCAGTAAGTCGCCGTTGGTCCGTTCGATCACTTGACATTCGTTGGTGTGCTTCCCGACTGTGCCACCGAGCCGCCATGTTTTGCCGTGGTCATCGCTATAGAAAACGTGTGAGTAAGTTGGCGTTCGTCCTTTGCCAGCTTTGCGGTGGTCGCATGGAATGACGAGCCGGCCCTTGTGTGGTCCGCGTTCGAGTTGAATGCCGACGCCGGGTCCCGTCGCGTACCAACCCCAGTTCGCTTCCTTGACCGATTTCGTGATGTTGACGGGCTTGGACCACGTCTTCCCGTCGTCTTTGCTGTGGATCACGAACACGTCTTTGTTGTCACGGTTGAATGGGAGCCAGATGATTCCGGTCTTCTGATCCACGACAGGGCAGGGATTGCCGATGGTGATTTTCTTCCGCCCGCCTTCTTCGTAAACGAGTTGTTGTTCACTCCACGTGCGACCGTTGTCGGAACTGCGCCGAAGCACCAAGTCGATGTCGCCGTGATCTCGTGCGTTGTCTTTGCGACCTTCGCAAAAGGCAAGCAAGGTGTCTTTTTTTGTGACGATCAGCGCCGGGATGCGATATGTGTGATACCCGCCTTTCCCGGCAACGAAGACTTTTGTCTGAAATGCCTTTTGTTGCGTGTTTTTTTTCTGTTGTTCGTGCCTCACGGGAGAGAGGACGATCATTGGCATGAGCACGAGGACCGCACGAAAAGCGACTGCGGTTAGAAGCATGATTATCCCTCGGAACGACAGTTGCATGTCAATTGAGTATCCATGTGTCTCCCTGGTAACCGAATCGCCTCCTGGCAGCAAGAAAAACCGGTCGCTTTGGTTGAAATTCGATATTTCCCTCGGCGACGTTAAGTTGTCGATTTGGTAAAACGAGGAGGGCTGTGTTGAATGGGACAGTTTGCGGGGAGTATTTTGGGATGGCGCCTCAGAGCGGCGTTTTGGCGACCATGACGGTTGCCAAAGCAATCTCTACAACACACTGAGAGCGAAGAGTTGCGCGAATGGGCAACACAAAGTCAGGTGTGTGCGACCTGAAGCTTCCCAGGTGTGCGGTGTGACGTTCCTGGAACAGAATCAAATGGGCTTTTCCCGTTGGTAGGTTTCAAAGATGCGAATTCTTTATGGTGTCCATGGGTATGGTCGTGGTCACGCGATGCGGTCCACGGCGATCGTTCAAGAGTTGCAGAAGAAAAATCACCGCATCCAAATTTTGGCTGGCGGAGACGCCTATTCGGCGATTAGCCCCGACTATCCTGTCACTCGCATTCCGACGTTTGGATTTGCGTATGGTCCGGGGACCGGGAAACGATCCAACTTCCACACGTTTCGGAAGAACTTTTCGGCGGCGTTGGATTTGTTGTGGCGTGGGCCAACGTTCGACATGGTCCGCAACATTATGCAAGAGTTTGCACCCGACATCGTGATTTCCGATGCGGAAGCGTGGACACATCGCGTTGCCCAGGCGTTGAAAATCCCGCGAATCAGCATCGACCACATCGGCATCCTGGCCTATTGCCGCCCGAAGATCGATTGGGCGGATCGTTTGGAAGCGATTGTCGATACGTTTACTTACAAGACCCTCATGGGCAAACCTGAACGGATCATTGTGTCGAGTTTTTACGACGCCCCGCCTCGCCGTCCGGGTGTTAAAGTTGTGGGAACGATGGTTCGCGAGGAAGTGCATCAGTTGACGCCGACGAATGGCGATCACTTGTTGGTCTATTTCAACAAGGGACGATACCAGCTGAACAAGAAGATACTGAAGGCTCTCCAAAGTGCCGGATGTCCCGTCCGGATTTATGGACATAACGAGGGCCGAGACGGAAACATTACGTTTTTGCCGTTGAGTAATCTGCCATTTTTGGAAGATTTGGCGAGTTGTCGGGGCGTCATTTCGACAGCCGGAAATCAGCTGATGGGCGAGGCGATCTATCTTGGTAAGCCGTGTTTGGTGATTCCCGAACGGTGTGTGGAACAACGTATGAACGCCGCCGCCGTGAAACGTTTGGGAATCGGCATGCGGACGACTCCGCGACGACTGACGGCCAAGAAGATTCGAGAATTTCTTGATCGTCATGGTGAATTTACGGCGAACATGAAGCAGTATGTGCGCGATGGATTGCAAGAAACTATGATTGCTCTGGAAATGTTCATGCACGAACTCGTTGGCAAACGGGATGAGGTTGGGACGACGGATTCGCTCCCTGATGGAGCTGTGCCGATGCCGGTGCAGGCCACAGGGTGAGATTATCCACTTGGGATGAGGACCGATGAATAAATAGGTGTCTGGTTTGGAGTTTCGGTCTTGCACGGCTCCGCCGTACGAAAGCAAAACAGAAACCCGACAATCATCAATTTCCCGTTCCAAGTCCCAGGAAAGATTTTGCGAAGAGACATCTTGAGACTGGAGACAATATGCGGCTGATGAAGCTCGGACTGGCCATCGTGAATAACCAACTGGGAACGGTTCCGAAACCGAGTTGGTGTACATATCTCGTATGTTATCGATGTAACGCCCGATGCAAGATGTGTGATTCGTGGCGAGTGAAACCGGGCACCGAGATGACGCCCGAAGAAGTGCGCGTGGTGTTCCAGAAAATCGGTACGCTTGATGTTGTCCGGTTGAGTGGGGGTGAGCCGTTCCTTCGTGAAGATATGTTGGAAGTCGCCGTTGCGGTTCTCGAAGAATCGGCACCTTCG
>CAYYUU010000430.1:0-6607 GCA_964474955.1 uncultured Alcaligenaceae bacterium
GCGTCTACGCACTGGCCCGTGAACTCAATATGGACAGTAAGGACTTGCTTGAACTATGTCGAGCAAATGGCCTGGATCTGAAAAACCAGCTTAGCAGTGTGGATCCGGACCAACGCGACATGATTGAAGACCTTGTCAAACGCGGGTCAAGTGCGCCCAGTCCCACGAAGGTCGCCGCAACTCCGACCTCCGCGCCTGTCATTCCGCCCACTGCCGGGAAAGGGCAAAAGATTCGCGATCTTGGTGGTCGCCGACCGGTCAAGGGACGGGCATCGTCCGATCAGGAAACACCAGACACAAAGCCGGCTCCGCCTAGTCCCGTGAAGACGACCGACGAGGCCAAGGGCGAACCTGGCGGCAAGAAACCAACGCCTGCCGAACAAATTCCCTCCGACCCCGTCGAGAAGGCGGAAACTCCACCGAAACCAGTTGCGCCGCCCGTCAAGGAACCGGCGGACGAGGCCAGCTCCAAAGCCAGCACTGGTTCAACACTCGAAGAACCAACGAAAGAATCTTCGGACCCCAAGGCCGGAGACGTCACTTCCCGACCGAAGCCGGAGACGCCAACTGTCTCGTCCGGAATGGACGACAAAACTCCCGCGAAAACGGATTCGCCCGAAACACTCAGTGCAACCAAAGAGGACAGTCCAACGAACGACCAAGAACAACCGACACCCGGGGTTTCCGCGGCTTCTTCGTCAGACGGCAACGGAAAACAAACGCCGGAGTTGAAGGACCCCGCACACACCAACCAGAAGGACGAGGACCCCAACAAGCAGTCAACGCCACCAACGGACGGTTCCAAGCCGAAAGAAGGCAAGCCGACTCCTGCGCCTGCCGCTCAGCCCACTGCCGGTCCGCCGTCGTCGTTGTACGGTGGCAACATGGGCGGGGGAAAGGTCAAGGATCTTTCGGCCAAGAAGATCAGCAAGAAAGTCCGCGACTTGAATTCCCGGTCGGGCGACAAGGAGGCCCCACGGCCCAAGCCCCCCAAAAAGCCCGCGTCAACACCACAGCCACCAGACATGAAGCCCAGGGTGCAGCAATCCAACAAGGCCCCTGCTCCTTCTTCCGGCGGACACAACCTGTCCTCCCCGCCGGCTTCCAAGGTCGGCGACATGGCCAAAAAACCGGCCAAGAAGGAAGAACCCGACAAGAAAAAGGCACTCGTCACGCTCACGCCCGAACTGATGAAGGAAGCCGACGCCCTCGGAATTCCGTACCACGAGATCCTTAAACGCAAGATCAAGGAGATGGAATCGGGTGCTTCCGCGGAGGCCGTGCCGAGCGAACGAGAGCCCAGAAGCCCTGGGGGCAAAGACGGTGGGAAAGACAAGGACAAGAAGAAAAAGAAGAAAGGACGCGACGCCAAGGATAGTCCCCAACAGGGTGGCCAGAGTGCCCTGACCGACCGGGAACTTCGCCGCAAAAAACGCGAAGAGAAAAAGAAGCAACGCCAGGGGGTCTTCGGGGACGACGAGGACGAACTGGGACGCCGTGGGGGCGGAAAGGGTTCCCGCCCGAAGAAACCACGCACTCCACCGCCGCCCCTCAAGCCGATCGGGCCTGCGGTTCTGGAACTGCCCATCACCGTCCGGTCCTTCAGCGAAGCCCTCGGCCAGAAGGCCATCCCCATTTTGTTCAAGTTGAAAGACCTGGGCATCGTCGGGGCCAACATCAACACGACCCTCGAACCGGAGCTGGCCGAGGAGTTGGCCCTTGAGTTCGGACGAGAGATCGAAATCAAAAGGGCGCCGGACGCCGAAGAACTGCTCATCAACCAGTTCCAGCAACCGGACAAAGACGAGGACCTGGTTTCCCGGGCGCCGGTCGTCACGATCATGGGACACGTCGACCACGGAAAGACGTCGTTGCTCGACAAAATTCGCGAGACCAACGTCGTCGACACCGAAGCCGGCGGCATCACCCAGGTCATCCGGGCTTGGCGTGTGGAACACGACGGCAAACCCGTGACGTTCCTCGATACCCCCGGTCACGAAGCCTTTACGGCCATGCGGGCGCGGGGTGCCCAGGTTACCGACATTGCCGTCATCGTAGTCGCGGCGACCGACGGCGTGATGCCGCAGACGCAGGAAGCCATCAACCACGCCAAGGCTGCCGGGGTTTCGTTGGTCATCGCGATCAACAAGGTCGACATGCCCAACGCCAACATCGACAAGACCCGCCAGCAGCTTTACAGCATGGAAATCTTGCCCGACGACATGGGTGGTGACACTCCCTTCGTCGAGACCAGCGCGGCGACCGGCCAAGGGATCGATGACCTGCTGGAAAATATCTCCATCGTCGCCGAACTGGCCGACCTCAAGGCGAACCCCAATAAACCAGCCAGGGGACTTTGCCTGGAGGCCAACCAGTCCTCCGGCGAAGGCGTCATCGCCACGCTGTTGGTCCAGGAAGGAACACTCAAACGCGGTGACGTGATTTTGTGCGGTTCGGCCTACGGGCGCATCCGAATGATGTACAACGACCTCGGCAAGTCGATCGACAAGGCAGGACCGAGCGTCCCGGTTCGGATCACCGGCCTCGACGAAGTGCCCAACGCCGACGACCCGTTCATCGTCGCGCCGGACTTGTCGAGGGCTCGCGAAATCGCCGAAAAGCGAAAAGAACGCGACGTCGCGGCGTCCCTCGCACCCACCCGAACGTTCGACTTTTCGATGCTCGGGCGAGACGAGGTCGACGAACTCAAGGTCATCCTCAAGGCCGACTTCCGCGGATCGATCGAAGCCATCACGAAAGAACTCGAGAAACTCGATCACCCCGAAGTCACCGTGAAGGTGCTCCATGCTGCCATCGGTGGCATCAGCGAGAGTGACGTGCAGTTGGCGTTGACGGCACCGGAGAACACGATGATCGTCGGGTTCAATGCCGTCCCGGATGACCGGGCCAAACAATTGGCCGAGGAGAAGGGAATCCCGATCCGGGAATACAACGTCATCTACATGCTCACCGACGACATCAAAGCGGCCCTGGAAGGGAAGCTCAAGCCGCACCAGGAAATCATCAACTTGGGCCGGGCCGTCGTCCGCGATACCTTCAAGATCAGCCGCGTCGGGACCGTTGCCGGTTGCTACGTCACCCAAGGCGTGCTCCAACGTTCGGGGAAGATTCGCCTCATTCGAAACGGCGTGGTCATCTACCCGCCGCCAGACAAGACGGCTGGGCTGGACTCCCTCAAGCGTTTCAAGGAAGATACTGCGGAAGTCCGCGAAGGCTTCGAATGCGGCTTGAAGATCGCCGGCTACGACGACATCAAAGTCGGCGACGTCATCGAAGCATACCGCGTCGAAGAAGTCCAGCGAACCTTGGATTAAGACGAGGGCATTGTTCTTCAGGGAGTGGCCTTCCCGCTTGGCGGAGGGAAGGTCACTTCGGGTCAACTCCGACGGGAATTGGCTTCGACGGAGTGGACCTACTTGATTTGTTTTGGAAAACGTCCAACCACTCGGAATGTGTTCCGATTAGTTCTGTCAGCCCAAACCCAGCCGGGAGTTCTCCCCTTTCACCTCCCTGCTTATTCTTGGGCCTTCTTGGAAGGAACCGTTTGCCGCAAAACGAGCCGAACGGAACGTTCCAAGAATTTCGCTGCCACCTCATCGAGAAGGAAGAAGTATGATTGTTGGCTCACTGAAGGTGCGCCTACTACTGCGAGAATCGAGAAGTTTGAAGGACAAACGGCAAGTCGTCCGGAGCATCAAGGACCGGCTACGCAATGGCTTTAACGTGTCGATTGCCGAGGTCGACGCACAGGACAAATTGCAACTTGCCGTCCTGGGGATGGCCATGGTGAGTGAAGACGCTCATCACATTAAGCTGGAATTCGGGAAAATCCTCCAGGCCCTACGAAGCCACCCCGTCGCCGAAATGGTCGACCACGAAATGGAAGTTTAACCAAGAAAGATAAAGATTTTTTTCTGCCCTCGCCTTCCGGACGACTCGCGCATAGAAAGTGGGAAGGTTCTTCCCACGCATTCGTCGGACGACCGGACAAAACCCCCCGGACACTCAGTGACACCCCCTTGTCACTCGTTCGTCCTGGGGTGATGAGGTCGTCGGTCGCGGCGAAGGCGAGCCCAATGGGAATACACTACAGGGAGCATTCGGGATGAAAACGCATCGCGTCGCTCGGGTTGCTCAGGTCATCCGGGAAGTGGCCAGCGAGACAATCCTCTTCGAACTCCGCGACCCTCGTGTCAAAGGCGTCACCGTGACGCGGGCCGAGGTCAGCGCAGATTTACAACAAGCCAAAGTTTACGTGTCGATCATGGGCACGCCCAACGAACAAGAGCTTTGTATGCATGGCCTGCGACATTCCGCCGGCTTCATTCAATCCAAGCTCGCCTCTCGCCTGAAGACTCGTTACACACCCGTCCTCAAGTTCGTCCTCGACGAGGGCGTGAAAAAGAGCATCGAAATCACTCGCCTGATCAATGAAGCCTAGTCCGAGCCTGGCCCAGCGAACGAAGCGGATTCGTCCGGGGAAACTGAACAACCAGAACCCCCGTCGTCATCGGCCGAGGATGCGGAAGGCCCGTCGGCTTCCCCCGATGACGACCGCGAGTGAGGGTTCTTTGTCCTTTTCTTTTTGTGGAGTGAGCACTGCTATTATGCCAGCCACGTCCAACAAGCAACGCACGTTAAACGTACTCTTTTCCACCCTCCCAATGCACACGGACGGCGAGGTGGGGATCAATCCAAAAGCCGAAACGCGGCCCGTCTTGGAGCAGTTCATCTACGCGATCTGCCGTGAAGGTACCTCGCGAGGGGTCGCCGACCGCGCCTACACGAATCTCTGCGAAGCGTTCTTCGACTGGAACGAAATTCGAGTCAGTTCCACCCGCGAGATCGCTGACGCTTTGGTCGAGCTGCCCCAAGCCGAAGTCCGGGCCCAAAGGATCATCGACTTTCTCCAACAAGTCTTCGAGATCACCTTCTCGTTCGACTTGGACTATCTGAAGAAGAAGGGACTCAAAATTGCGGCGGAGAAACTCACGCGCATCCAGGCGGCGAACGATTATTGTGTCGCCTGGGTCATCCAACAAAGTCTCGGTGGCCACGCCATTCCCATCGACGACACGAGCCTGCGCGTTCTTGGCCGATTGGGTTTGATCGACGCCCCGGACGTCGCTCCCGAGGCGATTCGCTCGAGTGTCGAACACCTCGTTCCGAAAGCCAAAGGACCGGCCTTCACGGATTTGATCGGGTATCTCGCCGAAGATTACTGTTGGGAGGCCGACCCCCAATGTGACCGATGCCCGCTGGCCAAGTCCTGTGCCA
Source organism: uncultured Alcaligenaceae bacterium (assembly GCA_964474955.1). Lineage (GTDB taxonomy): Bacteria > Planctomycetota > Planctomycetia > Gemmatales > Gemmataceae > CAYRFQ01. Next base: position 5,299 of record CAYYUU010000430.1, read on the forward strand.
AAGCCCACGACTCAAAACCCGAGGCCGTCGGGGCCGGGAAAGCTGGATAACCTTTTCGGAGTCTTACGCCGACCCGAAGCGCGAGCGAGGGATGAATAGAAAACCCTTGCTTGCGCGTCGGACTGGTCTCAGGTCCCCCATGCGCGGGCCTTCCGTAAGATTCGGAATCCCCTCGCTTTCGTTAGTTCCAAAATTCCTTGGTCTCCGCACTACTCATTTCTCACCACCGCGCCCAACGAGCACCATCGTCATGATTCAGGTCGAGAACCTGACCAAATCGTTTCGAGATCTGCGTCGGGGAGAAGTCCTTGCCGTCGATCACATCAGTTTCGAGGCCCATGCCGGAGAGATTTTTGGACTGCTCGGTCCTAACGGTGCCGGGAAGACTACGACCATGCGGATTTTGTGTACCGTCCTGAAGCCGACCAGCGGAACGGTTCGGGTCGCCGGTTACGACGTCCTGACACATCCCAAGGAAGTTCGGCAAAATCTTGGGTTCTTGTCGGCCAACACCGCCCTCTACGACCGAATGTCCGCCTGGGAAATGGTGGAGTACTTTGGGAAGCTCTATTCGATGTCCGGAGAGTACCTCCGCGAACGCATGGAGTTCGTGTTTACCGACCTCCACATGAACGACTTCCGCGACATGCTCTGCTCAAAGATGAGCACCGGGATGCGACAAAAAGTGTCGATCGCACGCTCCATCATTCACGATCCCCCCGTGCTCGTGTTCGACGAGCCAACACTCGGACTCGATGTGCTTGTGGCGAGAAACGTTCGAAACTCGATTATGGAACTTCGCGAGAAGGGCAAATGCATAGTCTATTCGACCCACATCATGCGAGAGGTGGAAAAGCTCTGTAATCGCGTGGCCATCATCAGCCGCGGGAAAATTCAAGCTTGCGGAACTCTGGCCGGACTGCGAGACAAATACCAACAAGACGACATGGAAGAATTGTTCTATCAACTCGTTTCTTGAGCGCCCATGTAGTCCTCATGGGGTTTGCCGATCAAAATCGGGCATGGATTTTTCGCCAATCAATCTAACATTACCGATTTTGGTCGGCGAAACTCATTAGAACCCAAACAAAAAGCCTCGGCGAGGTCTCCCTCGTCGAGGCTTCTGTGCGTTTCGAAGGCTTGGAAACTGGGGCGAGTACTCGGAGAAGTTAGAAGCCAATCCGACCGAAACCACCAACTTGGCCACCAAATTGGCCAAGAATTTGGCCACCAAATTGGCCACGAATTTGGCCACCAAATAGGCCACGAAATTGGCCACCAAATTGGCCGCCAAATTGGCAAAGAATTT